>NZ_JAMZGM010000010.1 GCF_024158605.1 Sebaldella sp. S0638
TCATTTCGGACACCTGCCTTCTCTCAATTAGTTTACACAATCAAGATTTTTGTGTCCACTTTTTCATACTAACACCAGACCTAAAGATGGTAGCAAAATAACAAAAGGGGATTATGTAACGGCTAAAGGAAACTGGCAGCCTATTATCTCAGAAGAATTATTCAATCAAGTTAAGAAAATGAGAGATATACAGAAAGAAAACAAAGCAAGATGGAGTGAAAAGAGAGCGGAATTTCTTCTAACAGGCTTTACATTCCACACATCCTGTGGTGGAAAATTTCGGGGTTCTAACACGAATGGTGGAAGGTATAAGTATTATGTCTGTCGTGAGTGTGGTGAACACTTTAAAAAGGATATTTTTGAGAAATCAATATTTGATGAATTGTTAAGGGATGATTTTCTGGAAGATCTCAACAAAAATCTGGAAGACAATTCAAATAAGAATAACCAACTCAAGAGATTAAAAAAACAGCTCCGTAACTTGGAAGCTGAAAATGATAAAGCCCTAAAATTCTTAATGAATGAAACTATAACAGAATCAGAATTTACAAAGATTAAACAAAAAAATTTAACAGAAATAAATAATATAAAAGAGAGTATTATAAATATAGAAAGGGAATATATTCCAACTGACCAGTTGAGTCTGGATGTTATTGAAATATTCCGAATAACTCTCAAGGAGCTGGATCAGGATGAATTTGTTGAAGCTAAAGCGATATTGAAGAAGATGATTAAAAGGATTGACTTTAAAGATTTGAAAAACTTCAATATCTATCTAAATATATAGAGCGAAGCACACTTTATTTTTTTAAAATATGTTTCGCTCTAAGAACAAGAACCATCCGGATCATTCCTAAGTATATGTTTCAGTCCTTCAAGGAAAGTAAGACCAATTTTTTCTTTTACCTGAATCTGGGTTATTCCGTTTAATCTTTTCTCCACAGGATCTTCCACAGTGATTATCTTTCTGCTTTCATCATTTAGTTTATTTATCATAGAAAAAAGCGTAGTTGTTTTTCCTGAACCGGTAGGGCCGCTTATTAATACAAGTCCGTGATTTTTACTGATCAGCTTTTTGATACTGCTCAGACTTTCACCTCTAAAACCCAGAGATTCAAAATCTGTTATGCGATCTTCATTCTGAAGAATTCTCAATACAAGACTTTCCCCGTCAACAGTCGGCAGAGAAGACACTCTTATATCGTATTTCTTGCCCTGTATTGTTAAATTTATACTTCCGTCCTGCGGAAGTCTTTTCTCTGCGATATTCATTTTTGAGATAATCTTTATTCTGGAAATAATTTCAAGTTTCTCATTATCAAATGAAAATTTATCTGCTTTTTCCAAAACTCCGTCTACTCTGTAACGAATATTAAATTCCCTGCTGTTGATATCTATATGAATATCACTGGCGTTTTTTGCCACTGCATCACGAATTATCCGGTTTACACTTTCTATAATGCCCGGTTTTCCGTTCTGAATTCTAAAATTGTCCCCCATTTTCCCCCGCCTTTTAATTTTATTATTCAAAAATTATTATTTTGATAGTTCTTCCAAAAAGTACTTATTCTGCTTAACCAGCAATCCGTATACTACTTTTTTTATCATATTGTACCATTTCAGATTCTGCTTTAATTCTACCACTGCTTTTGTAGACTCTCTTACCTGCATTTTTAAAAAGTCCAGTTCTTCGTATGATAAAGTTAAATTTATCTTTTTACTCTTTGACTGAGCTTCTTTTTCCAGATAATTTAAAAATGTAAATACATTAGAGGCCTGTTTTTCATATGGAAGCATTTGCTTTTTCATTTCTTTTACCAGTTTCGCAAGATATTTCATATTTCCTCTGCTAAGTTCCACCTTTGAATTTCTTTTTCCTCTTCCTATTTTTTGTATAAGTGAAGCTGCTTTATTCTGATTTCTTGCTGCCATAGTATCTACTGCACTTGGGTTTACTGCTTTTCTTTTCATTTATCCTCTGCCCTTCTTCATAAATAATTTTAAAATTTCCTCTGTTTTTATATTCCCCTCTCTTAAGATACTTATTTCTCCGCCGGAATATTTTATTACAGTCGACGGAACACCATTTAGTATGGGTCCGCCGTCTAAGATATAATCCGTTTTTTCTAAAATATCATAAGAGATATCCTCTATTTTTGCAGGAGATTTTTCACCTGATATATTTGCACTTGTGGTAAAAACTATTCCTCCGCATGATTCTATTATCTCTAACAGTATCTTATTACCGGGAATTCTCACTCCTATTGTATTATCTTTCGCTACATTATATTTACTTCTGTCAAAAACAACAGTTAACTCTCCCGGCCAATATTTACCAGTGATTTCCAGAATATTTTCCAGATTCTCATTTTCAAGATCAACTAATTCCCCAAGATACTTTATATCGCTGATCAATGCTATTATCGGCTTACTTCTGTCTCTGTGTTTTATGTCAAAAATTCTGTTTATACCTTCGGGATTATTATAAACTGCTCCGATTCCATACACTGTGTCTGTAGGAAAAATAGCTATCCCGTTTTTCTTCAGACAATTTATTATACCCAAAACCGATTCTTCACTTACTTTATGTTTATTCATGAGGAAGCTCAAATAAATCGCTTATTGCCTGATCATTTACTATTCTTTTGATTGTTTCTGAAAACATAGTATCTGTAGATAAAATTTCCAGATTCTCAAATCTTTTGTTATCAGGTAATTCTATCGTATCTGTTACTATTACTTTATTGAACGGAGCAGCTTTCAGTCTTTCCACCGCAGGATCTGACAAGATTGCGTGTGTTGCACAAGCATATACCTCTGTAGCTCCTTTTTCTTTCAGTGCATATGCAGCATTGCAGATTGTTCCTGCTGTGTCTATCATATCATCGATAAGTATGGCTTTTTTCCCGGCTACATCGCCTATTATGTTCATAACTTCCGATACATTAGCTTTTGCTCTTCTCTTATCAATTATTGCAAGTGGTGCATGAAGCCATTTCGCAAGACTTCTTGCTCTTTTAACTCCGCCAACGTCAGGTGATACTACTACAATGTCATCACCTACAAGTTCATTTTTAATGAAATACTTTGCCAGAATAGGAAGTGCTTCCATATGATCTACCGGTATATCAAAGAATCCCTGTATCTGTCTTGCATGAAGATCCATTGTTACCACTCTTGAAGCTCCTGCCACTGTTAAAATATCAGCGATAAGCTTAGAAGTAATCGGCTCTCTCGGACTGGCTTTTCTATCCTGTCTTGCATATCCGTAATATGGTATTACAGGTATTATTTCTGCTGCAGATGCTCTTTTTAATGAATCCATAAAAATCAAAAGTTCCATTATACTTTCATTTACAGGCTTTGATGTTGACTGAACAATAAAAACCATACATCCTCTTACACTTTGATTGACTTTCGCAAATGTTTCCCCGTCCGCAAATTTGATTAAATCTACTGAGCCTAACTCCACATCCAGTTTTTGCGCTATTCTTCTCGCTAATGCTTTACTTGAAGACCCTGCATAGATTTGAAAATCTTTTTCCATTAATCCTTCCCTCTTTCTTTATTTATTTGTCTTGCTCTTCCAAAAGCAATTTGATCATCATTTATATCATCTGTTATTACCGAACCGGCAGCGGTTACTGCTCTCTTCCCGATATTTACTGGAGCCACTATTATAGAGTCACTTCCTATAAAAGAATCCTCGCCTATTGTAACTTTATGTTTCTTTTGCCCGTCGTAATTGCAGGTAATAGTTCCTGCCCCTATATTAGTATTCATCCCTATTTCGGCGTCACCTATATATGTCAGATGTCCTGCTTTTACACCTTTTTCCAGAATTGAATTTTTTACTTCCACAAAATTCCCTACATGGACACTTTCTTTTAGAACTGCTTTTGGTCTTAAATGTGCAAACGGCCCCACTGTTGCATAGTCTTCCATAGAAGCTTCCTCTACCAGCGATGCTTCTATTGTAACGTTATTTCCTATTACCGAGTCAATTATACGTGTATTTGAGTATATCGTACAATTGTCTCCGATTTTTGTCTTTCCCTGAATTACAGTATTTGGATAAATTACAGTATCCTGACCTATAATTACATTATCTTCTATATATGAAGTTTCCGGATCAATGAGTATAACTCCGTCATCCATTAGTTCCTCATTTTTTCTGTTTCTAAGAATCTTTCCTGCTATTGCCAGCTGTGCTTTTGAGTTAACACCAAGAATTTCCGCTTCATCAGATATTTTGAAACTTTCTGCTTTTCCACCGCTGTTAACAAGTATTTTTATTGCATCTGTGAGATAATACTCGCCTTTTTCATTCTTGTTGTCTATTTTATCCAAAGCTTCTATCAGGCTGGCATATTTAAAAATGTAGACACCTACATTTATCTCTTTTATTTTCTTTATTTCATCAGAGGCTTCTTTTTCCTCTATTATGTCAATTATCTGCTCTTTTTCATCAAGTATTATTCTGCCATATCCGAAAGGATCACTTACATCACATGATAGTAGTATACAATCAAGGTTGTCTTTTAGAAATTTTTCCTCCATTTTTTTTAAAGTCTCAGCTTTAATTAATGGTGAATCACCATATGTAATAAGAACGTTATCCTTACTTTTTAATATTTCATCTTTTGCTATAAGAACTGCATGTCCTGTTCCCAGTTGTTCATTCTGCTCAATGTAATCAATTTCACCCATTACAGATAAAACCTTTTCTTTCATGTGTCCCAGAATGAATATTTTTTTATGTACCCCTGTTTTTTCAAGTACATCCGAAACTTTTTGCAGCATCGGTACACCATTAACTTTGTGTATCACTTTAGGAAGTTCCGATTTCATTCTCGTTCCCTTCCCGGCCGCTAATATGACAGATATCATTTTTCACATACTCCTTTTCAAATTGATTAAATAATTGTTAAAATATTGATTTTGCAAATTTGCAAAAAAACTTATATTTCATTATAACATAATTGCTTATACCAATTCAATTATTATGAATTTTTTTAGATATAAACTTTTTTTCCTTTACTCCAGTATGACGATATACTTACTTTTAGTCATAACAGCAGCGGATTCCCTCTCTCTGTAAGAAACATATTAATCTAATACTAATTGAAAAATCATGATTAGATGCATTATTTCGTTGAATATTTACTACATCAAACAAAAAATGCCGCATAACGGCATTTAATGTTTTTTATGTGAACTCCCAGAACAACTGCAGCTTGTACAGCTAGTTCCGCAAAAATTTTTATTTTTTTTATATTCCTTGTATATCACTGAAAATACTTTATATACAATTCCAGCTGTAATTAACAAAATTATTGCTGTTTTCATATTATCAGTCTCCTTATTTTTACATAATTAATTTTGCAATATTAAAGAATAAGGTAGATACCACATAAGGCAGTACCAGAAGTATCGCGATTTCCATCAGCATCATTTTCCATCCGAATTCCTGTTTCAATGCACCGAGAGCTACCGCACAAGGTACAACTAAAAGTACGAATAACATAAATGAATACGCTCTTATCGGACCTAAATCATCATCCCATAAACTTCTTACTGCTGGTATAATATCTCCTCCGGCATCTTCTTCAAGTGTCTCCTCATCAGCAGGTTCAAAAGCTCCTACATGGAAAGTAACAGCATTAACAAGTGATTTCACTGAGTCTATAGCGGCTATACCAAGATCTTTTGCCTGACCTATAGTATCTGCAAGAAAATTAAATTCTTCTGCTTCTTCCTCTTCACCTTCTGCCACTTCTTCTTCCTGTTGCTGTAATAATACCTGTCCAAAAAATGCTACCACTGTTTCTTTTGCTATCACACTTGGTACTAGTGATGCTACAGGTTCCCATCTGTCTGCGAATCCTGTAGGCTTAAATACAGGCTGTACTACCTTTGCTGCTTTAGCAAGATAAGAATCCTGTATCTCCCCGTTATTCGGGAAATAACCAAAAAACCATATTACTATTAATATTCCAAGAATTATTGTTGTAGCTCTCTTCACATACATCATAGTTTTTGTAATCATGTTATTCCATACTACTTTAAAGCTTGGCATTCTGTATGGAGGAAGCTCAATCAGCAATTCTGTATTATCACCTTTGAAGTAGTCAAACCTTTTCAAAATATACGCCATAATCAGTGCGAATGCGACTCCTATTACATACATAGAAACTATCACCAGTGCAGCATTCTTGCTGAAAAATGCTGCTGCAAGCAGTGAATATACCGGCAGTCTTGCACCGCATGACATAAATGTAGTGATGAACCCTGTAAGTCTTCTTGTTTTTTCATCTTCAAGTGTTCTTGTGGAATAAATCGCAGGAACTGTACATCCAAAACCAATAAGCATCGGTATAAATGCCTTTCCTGATAATCCTACCCTGTTCATTGCTTTATTCATTAAGAAAGCAACCCTTGCCATATATCCGCTCTCTTCAAGTATTGACATGAAAAAGTAGATAAAGAACATCAAAGGCACGAATGTCAGAACTGATCCCACACTTGCCAGAATTCCGTCAAGAATGAAACTATTCAGCCACGCCGGAGTTCCCTCTATTAATTTTCCTACGTACTTTATGATGTAGTTACTAAAAAATCCGTCTACCCAGTCTATAAACGGGGCACTTCCGTCAAAAATCAGTACAAACATCACATACACGATCAATAAAAATGATAAAACCCCAAAAAATTTATTTAGTAATATCTTATCAATTTTATCCGTCATGGCAAATTTATTAATATCACTTTTTTTCAGATTAGCTGATACAATTCCTCTAACTGCCCCGTAACGCGCTCTTGCTATTACATCAGCAGGATCCATATCATACCTGTCTTTTAAATTTTTTATTTCTTTTTCAGCTATGTTTCTTAAATCTATTCCGTAATTTACTTTTACTGTTGCCAGGAAATTAGTATCTTCTTCAAGTGCTTTTATGGCAACCCAGTCAATTGGGTATTTTACTATCAATTTATTGTAATCTTTATTATTTGTCAGTGTCTTTTTTACGCTAGTAATCTCTTCTTCTATTGCGTTGTCAAATGCCAGTGTATATGGTATGTGAGCTTGATCTTTATGGACTTTTGCCAGTTTTACAGCTTTGGATATTATTTCATTTACACCTTCTCCGGTTTTCCCGCTTGTAAAAACTGCTTCCATTCCAATCTGTTTTTCAAAAACTTCTTTGTCCAGCTGGTAGTTTAATTTTTTAAATTCGTCATGATAGTTTAAAGCCATTACCATAGGCTTCCCTATTTCTTTCAATAAAGCTGTCAAATAGAGATTTTTTTCCAATGCAGTAGATTCTACCACATTTATAATTACGTCTACATCATTTTCCAGTATAAAATCCCTGGAAACCAATTCCTCAGGAGTATTAGCCATAAGGCTGTATATTCCCGGAAGATCGACTAAATTAACTTCCTCATTCTCAAATTTAAAAAATACTTCTTTTTTTTCAATTGTTACGCCCGGCCAGTTTCCCATTTTTAAACTTGCATTCGAAATTTTATTAATTAAGGCAGTCTTTCCGACATTTGGGTTTCCTACAAATGCTATTTTTATCATCTATACTACCTCAATTTCAATCTTTTGCGCCAGATTATTGCTTAGCACTATTTTAGTTTCAGTAGTTTTCATAAGTATATTTCCATTTGCAGCATTCTCCATAAAACAAGAATCTCCATTACATACCCCTAAACTCAACAGTCTCATATTCAGGTTTTTTTCTTTGATTTCCTTAATTCTGAATTTGTCCCCTGCTTTTGCTTGTAACAATGTCATAATTCCCAACTCCTCACAAATTTGATTCACTAACTATAAATTGTTTTTATATTCAAAATAATTCTATACCTTTTTGAAACCTTTGTCAAGCCTTTATTTTTCAGGCTTTACTGTGAAATATCTACAATTTTATAATTATTACAATTTCTTAATTATTATAAAAAATTCATTTTTATTCTCAAAACATTGATATTGCTAATTAAAATAAAATTCAGTCAATAAAAAAAAATACAACTTCTGAATTTTTTATTTTCAGACCTGTATTTTTAAATTTATTTTTATAAATAAAAATATAAAATTTTACCATCTTTTAGTTTATAATAAATCTTTTTCTTTTGTTTCCTCATACCCGTAAACATAGTTCAAATTAATATTTCTCATGGAATTAAACACACTTTTCTTTATTCCCGGATGCTTTTCTTCAAGATCTTTCAAAAGATCCTTTACTTCTTTTCTTTTGCTTGATGTTTTTCCCGCTTCTATGGTACATCCGCAATTCATCGCAAGTATGCCGTTTTTCTTGGTATACTGGATTATGTCCTTTTCTTCCACATATATCAGCGGTCTTATTACTTTCAGTTTTCCCGAAGTAGAATCTACAAGCGGAGTCATAGTCTTTATCGAACCTGAGTAAAAAATGTTTATAAGTGTAGTCTCTATTACATCGTCAAAGTGATGACCGAGAGCAAGTTTGTTATAACCATATTCTTCTACTTTATTATAGAGGATACCCCTTCTCATCTTGGCACACAAAAAGCACGGGTAATCCTTAGCCTTTTCATTTGCTATTTTCCAGATATTAGTGTCAAATATCTCACAGTCAATATCCAGTTTAGAAAGATTCTTTTTAAAATTATCCAGATCTTCTTTCTTAAAACCAGGATTAAGATTAACTGCCCTGAATTCAAAATTCCTTCTCTTGTCTTTTTTCAAACGCTGAAAAAGCTTATACAGCAGAAGACTGTCCTTCCCTCCGGAAATTGCTATTGCTATCTTATCTCCATCCTGTACAAGATCGTATTCATTAACAGCTTTCAAAAATTTTGTCCATATAGACTTCTTATATTCAGCAGTTATACTTTTTTCTATCTCTTCAAGCGGTTTCATATCACATTCAGGCAAAACCGCCTCACATTTCAAATTTACCATTTTCACTCCTTAATACTAAAACCAGAAAAGCGTACTTACTCTTAAAAATTACCTGTACTTATCAATACAATGTAATTTCACCAATAGTAAAATATCTTCAAATATAACATCTTATTTCATATGAAATAAAAATTACATAATAAAAATGTGGAATACCCACATTTTCATCTTTTATAAATTAACAATTTCGACATTCTTTTTCCAGTTCAGCTATTTTTTCTTTCAGAGCCTCATCTCTCGAATCTATATCGTATGCTGCTTTATATTCCTCTATCGCTCTGTTAAATCTTCCCATATTTTCATATTTTCTTGCAAAATCTATATGTGCAATATATATGTCAAGATCAAGGAAAATTGCAAATTCATAATTCTCTATTGCCTTAATGATCTCACCTTTTCTTGAGTGTATATTTCCTAAAAGAAATAATATAAAAGGCTCCATAGGGTCATAATTTAATGCTATGTTCAAATTTTCCTCTGCTTTATCCAAATCATTCACTTCATAATATAAGTAACCTAAAAATGCCCGCATTTCAAAGTCATCAGGCTTTAGCTTAACAAGCTGTTCATATATGCTTATAGCT
The DNA here is from genome assembly GCF_024158605.1 of Sebaldella sp. S0638. NCBI lineage: Bacteria > Fusobacteriati > Fusobacteriota > Fusobacteriia > Fusobacteriales > Leptotrichiaceae > Sebaldella > Sebaldella sp. S0638. The sequence continues at coordinate 9,538 of NZ_JAMZGM010000010.1, forward strand.
TCCTTATCCTTTTTTAGTGCGTGATAGATTGTAGCTAAATTCTGCAGTGCTTCAATATCCTTAGAATTATTGATTACTTTTGCTTTATATAGTTTCAATGATTCTTCTATATTATCATCATATCTGATCTCTTTAAATATTAATGTCTTTAACATTTAATACACTCTCCATTATTCTATTCTAACACTCTCTGATTAATTTTATTAAATATTCTAACATATTTTTTTTTATTAGTAAAATTTTATTTTCTCCAGTACTCTGTCCAGTGTAGAAACTGTTACATTATGGAACAGTTCTCCGTTAACCTCTATATTTACACCATAACTGCATGCCTTAAAACAATTTTTCACAGTCAAATAAACACCATCATTTTCCTCGTTTAGATCCACTCCCATTTTTCGGGAAATTACTTCAAGTAATTCCATGCTCCCTTTCATTGTACAACCCGGACCTGAGCATACAGTGACAGTTACCGGAGCTTTCTTTTCCAGAAAAAAACTCGAAATTTCCACAATTTCACTAACTTCAGAAAATTCAAGAGACATTTTCCAGGCAATATATTCTTGTGTATCTTTCGGTATACAGCCTATTTTTGATTGTACAAAGTGCAAAACATCAAATAAATCGGCATTATCTTTTTGTATTAACAGATAATTGTTAATTAGTTCATTTATATCTTCCATATCAGCACTTTCTTTTGAAAATATTTATATCTTAATTATACTACATTTGAAAAGTATTTGAAACAAAATTTTTTCAAAGTTTAGAGTATCTGTTAATATAATTGTTTTTTAAGCAGTCCTTATATTCAATCCGCTTTTATTATTTAAAAACTTTGTTACTGTAATTTTGGCAAATAAAAAATGGTTCTGAATTAACAGCAACCATTATAAAATATATTTTATCTTATATTATTCTCAGCTTTATACTGCTCTATTCTGAATAATAAATCTTCTATTTCCTGTATTTCAGCTACTTTTTTGTCTATTTGCTTATCCACCTTTGTCAATTCTTTTTCTAGTCTCTGACCGCTGTTTAAGTGCTGTCTCAGATTCGTCCATTTTCCTCTTGCACCTTCTCTTAATTCTCTTCTGTATTCATATGTCGGAGCTGCGCTTGCCATCATTCCTGCGAATATACATAATAATGCTGTTATTCCTAATTTTTTCATTTTCTCCTCCTCTTATTTCTTTCTTCTCATTCTTGCCTGTTCATCCGGCATCAGTTCTTCTTCCTCAGCCTTTATTCTGTCAAGCATAGTGTACCAGTATCCTCTTTTTTCAGGTAATGTTACATATATTGATCCCTGAGCTCCTCTTAATGCTTTTTCATATGAAGAATATACTCCGTCCTGATCATAATCCTTAGTTATACTGTCTTCAAGAGACTTAGTTACCTGTATATCATCATTTTCAGCACTATAAGCCAAAACAGTCATTATCCCCATTAAAAAAAATAATAGTAGTTTTTTCATTTTCCCTCCTTATTTTCTTGTTTTGTTTAGATATTTAAGTACTTTATTATATTCAGTTTTATGCCATGCCACATCTTTTTTGGCTCTGTAGCTTTCTATTTTATCTGCTCTTTCCATCTGTGCTTCTACACTAGGTACTTCGACTTCTGTTTTATTTTTTTTGGCACTAAATGAAACTACCCCCAAAACCAACATAATACTAACCATGATTTTTTTCATACTTTCCTCCTTATATAAATTAAACAAAAAGTATTTTTTAACTATATAATAACATATATATTGAACTAATTCAATATAAAATATTTAATAACAAAACACAACATTATGATAAAACAAAAAAAGTCACTGATATAATATCAGTGATTTTTTCTTATTCTGCGTCTGGCTTATCTTTTTTTGTCATTTTAATTTTTCCGAGATTAATCAGACCTTTTTTGTCATAATCTTTTATTATGTCATTTAACTTATATTTATCTACAACTTTTTTCATAATTTCAAGTCTGTCGTTGTTGATTTTTTGCTGGAATAAGAAATTGTAAATTTGTGTATAAGCATCTGCGATAGTGAAATTCAAGAATGATTCCTTATTCATTTCATGGAAATTCTTAACTTCATCTTCTGTTACATTCACTTTTCCTGACAAGCTTTTTTCTATGTAGTAGTTTATTTGTACTTTGTCTTTAATCTCTTCTATTTCATCAGCTTCAGCAGTGAAAAAATCCTCTTTTTTCATCTCTTCAAGCATTATTTTGTCAAAATATTTTGCAGTAATTCTCACTGAGTTATTGCTCATATATTTTACTTCATCATTATTCAATACAAGTTCACCCTGAAAATTAGCTATAATATCCTGTATCATTTTAGTTTCATTAGCTACTAATTTTTGTCTGTATAAAAAGTTGTAAATTTGTGCAGCTATATTGTCAGAATTGCTCTCATTCTGATTAGCAAATAATCCTCTGTTTGCATTATAGAAACTCTGAATTTCGTTATTTGTAACTGTAACTGTACCATCTAGTTTCTTTTGGACATAGAATCTTACAAGTGCATTTTCCTGAAGAAAATCCATCTCTTTTAATTCTGCCTCTGTTCTTTCAGCTTGCTTTGCTTCATATAATAAAGCTTTATCCACTAAAACCTGTGCTATTTCATTAGGTCTGCTTTTATATTTTTCTATTTCTTTTTCCGTAAGAGATATAAAATCTTTTGCGTTATCCATAGATCTTCCTTTCTATAAATATTTTCCTTCTTTTTTAACTTTCCCGTGTATATATAACTTAAAAGATACTCCTAATGCAGGAGTATCTGTTATAAATATAAAAAATTAATTAATTTCCTACTATAGCACTGAACTCTTCATAAGCATCTACAACTTTTTGGTTAGCAGTTATAGATTTTTGTAAATCATTTCTTAAAGAAGTTAAAGAAGCAAGAACACCTTGGTATTCTTTTTCATAAAAACTTACTTTTCTTTCTCCAGATACTACATCAATTTGATCCTGAACATTTTCTAATAATTCAGAATACTTAGCTACGTTATCAGTAGCTGTTTCAGCTCTTTGCTGTTCAGCTTGCAAAGTTGCAGCTGTTTTAGCTTCTATTACACTAATTTGGTTGTCAATTGCAGCCGCCTGTCTTTCAATGTCAGAAGCTGTTGCAGCAAATGATAATGAAGCTGCTATAAATAATCCAGTTAAAACTATCTTTTTCATTTTTCCTCCTAAAAAATTTTTTATTATTTCAAAAATTATTGAGCGTAAGCGTCTCTAGCTGCGCTTAATTTTTCAAAATTGTCTATAATTTTTTGGTTTTCTTTTATTGAACCATCAAGTTTTCCTAAAAGATCTTTATACTGGTTAGCTACTGGCCCGTAAGTTGGCTTGTAGTAAGAGATTTTAGCTAATTGAGCTGCTTCGTCATATTTAGCTTGTAATTCATCTCTCATTTCTATTTGCTTATCTAATTCAGCCTGTGCATTATCAGCTTTTTGTTGCTCTAACTGAAATCTTTGGTCATCCTTTGCTCTTAATGCGTCTAATTGATTAGAGATCGCGTCGTATCTTTGTTCAAATGTCATTGTTGCTGTAGGTGCTGTAGTTTTAGTTGTTGTTGTTTTAGCAGCTGCTGATGCTACTACTGAAGATATCATTAATATAATTCCTATCTTTTTCATATTTTCCTCCTTGATATATTTATACTATTAAATTTTACAATAAATACTGATGTTTGTCAATAAATTATTTAATTTGTGACTCTACATCCAGCTCATAATTAGTGTTATTTTCTCTGATAATTTTGTTATCAGGATAGAATTTAACTTCAACCCTTCTGTTTCTTGCTCTTCCTTCAGGATTGTCCTTACCGTTAGGCAGTGTATTTGGTGCAACTGGTCTGTCTTCACCATATCCTGCTACGTTATATCTGATTCCGTTTCCATTACCAATTACCTGTGTATAAACATCGGCAACTGCAGCTGCTCTTCTTTCAGACAGCTTTTGGTTGTATTCTTTTGCTCCCTTAGAATCTGTATGTCCTGCTACATCTAACACTCCTGTTAAATTGCTCTTTTGATTCAATGTTTTGATCTGCTGAGCAGCAGTTACTATTTCTTGTTTAGCATTTTCTTTTATTGTTGCTTTATCAAAATCAAAGTATGCTCCTGAAACTGTTAAATCCACAGTTTTTCCGATTGGCTGCGGTTTTTCAGGTGTTACTACTATTGGTGCAACTGGTTTTGCTGCTGGAAGTATAGGGTAATCTCTCTTTTCCCCTGCTCCAAAAGTGAAACCTAATTTAAGCGATACTTGACTTTCAGTTCCGCTGTGGCTCTTATCATTATTATCTGTTAATTTATATGTAGAACCTTCATATAGAAGTTCAGCATTAAACCAAGGTGCGAACTGTTTACCTATACCTGCTGCATAGTAAAATCCGTCTTTAGCTTTCTTAATAGTGTCTCTGTCTTCAAAGTTAAACTGGTACCCTAATCTAACCGGTACATAAAATGCATTTCCTGTAGAGCTATGCCCTATCCCTATTCTTGATACCGCGTAAACCGGTACTGACGAAAACGCCTTATATCCTCTTTTTCCATTTAATTCAGTCTGATACTCAGATCCAAGTCCCCATCTGAAACCGTCTTCAGGCTTTCCTGACATAATTTCCAGACCAATACTTGCTCCAGGTTCAAAACTATTTGGTTTTTCTCCAAATTCATCTTTTGTTATTGTTCTGTAACCTAATACACCAGGTTTCAAATCCACTGTTACAGCGCTTGAAACTTGTGATGCTACAGCCACTCCCAAAAGAAGCGAAAGATTTTTCATCCCTTTCTTCATTTGACTTCCTCCTACTTATTATTTTAGTTTTGGTATGTTCGTATAAATTATACAAAATTTTATACTAAAAAGCAAATTTTTTTATAAAAATGGTACTTTTTAAAACCATTATTTTGATTCTTATTAAATATATTTTATATAATTTTTACATAAAATGATATAAAAAGCTGTTCTGACACATTTCAGAACAGCCTTTCTATTTTATTAAATTTTATGTTTTTTGAAATACTTAGTGTGTAAAAGCTCATGTGCCTGATGACTCATCGGCTCTTTGAAATATTCATTATATAATTTTTTAATATATGGATTTTCGTGTGATTTTCTTATTGCTTTAGATTCATCTTCCACTCTGATTGCATCAGTTCTCTTTCTCAGTATAGAAGTGTTTCCATGATGGTAAGGCTGTCCTCCACCACCGATACATCCACCTTTACATGCCATTATTTCTATTGCGTGATACATAGATTTTCCTGCTCTTACTTCTTCAAGAAGTTTTCTTGCTTCTCCAAGACCATGTGCTATTCCTATTTTCAGATCAAGATCTCCTACTTTTACATCAGCACTTCTTACACCTTCAAAACCTCTTACAGCTTCATAATCTATATTATCCAGACTCTTTCCTGTATACCAGTCAGCAGCAGTTCTAAGAGCAGCTTCTATAACTCCTCCTGTTCTTCCGAAAATTACCCCTGCTCCAGTTGATTCTCCAAGTGGATTGTCAAATTCTTCGTCTTTCAGGATATTGAAATTTATATTAGCCTGCTTTATTAATCTTGCAAGTTCTCTTGTAGAAAGAACTATATCTGTATCAAAATCTCCGTCTTTAGAGAATTCTTCTCTTCCTGCCTCATATTTTTTAGCAAGACAAGGCATTACAGAAACTACTATCAGATCTTTTCTGTCCACGTTTAATTCCTTGGCAAATACATTTTTAGCCACGGCACTAAACATCTGCATCGGCGACTTAGCTGTCGACGGTATATCTAATAAGTCGTTAAAGTTATGCTCGAAGAATTTTACCCATGCCGGACAGCAAGATGTCAGAATAGGTAATTTTACACTAGTATCACCAGCAAGGTGTCTCTTTAATCTGTCTAAGAATTCAGATGCTTCTTCCATAATTGTCAGATCAGCTGCAAAGTCAGTATCAAAAACTCTGTCAAAACCTAATTTTCTAAGGGCTCCAACCATTTTTCCAGTTACAGAAGTTCCCGGATCATATCCGAATTCTTCTCCAAGTGCTACCCTTACTGCTGGTGCCGTTTGTACAATAACTGTTTTTGTAGGATCTGCAAGGGCTGATAATACATCCCATGTAGCATCTCTTTCTACTAATGCTCCTGTAGGACACACAGCAACACATTGTCCGCAGTATGTACATACTGAATCATTTAAGTCCATTTCCATAGCAGGTGCTACAACTGCATCAAAACCTCTGTTTACTCCTGAAAGAGCTCCTACTGTCTGAACTTCGTTACACATAGTTTCACATCTTCTGCACATTATACATTTGTCCATATCTCTGATTATTGACTTAGATATATCTTTTCTGTATGTAGATTCTTTTCCTTCATATGCTATTTCTTTTATCCCGAATTCATGTGCCAGATCCTGAAGTTCGCATTCTCCTGATTTCTGACAAACCAGACAATCTTTCGGGTGATCAGATAATAGTAATTCTAATACTATTTTTCTTGAATTTAGTGCTTTTATTGTATTTGTTTTTACTGTCATTCCTTCGTTAACAGGTGTCGCACAAGAAGGTGCCAGGTTTCTTCTTCCCTCTACTTCAACAACGCAGACTCTGCACGAAGCTGTTTTGTTTACACATCCAAAATCTGCCAGATTTAGATAGCATAATGTTGGAATGTTTACTCCTGCACTTTTTGCAGCAGCTAGTATCGTTGTTCCTTCAGGAACTTGTACTTTTATATCATCAACTATTACATTCACAAGTTTTTGACTCATTGAACTTTCACTCCCTATCTTTTAATTATATTCTGTCTATTGCACTGAATTTACATTTGTCATAACATGCACCACACTTAATACATTTATCCTGCTCAATGACATGTTTTTCTTTTACTTTACCTTCTATACATGACACAGGACAAACTCTTGCACAGGCAGTACATCCTATACACTTGTCGTTTATTACATATTTTAACAGTGCAGTACATTGACCTGAAGGACACTTTTTATCTTTTACGTGTGCCTCATATTCATGCCAGAAATTATTTAATGTAGATAATATCGGATTTGGTGCTGTCTGCCCCAGACCACACAGTGAAGTATCTTTTATTACGTTAGAAAGTTCTTTTAGTTTTCTTAAATCGTCTTCCGTTCCGTTTCCTTTTGTTATTTTTTCAAGTATTTCAAGTAATCTCTGATTTCCTATTCTGCAAGGAGTACATTTCCCGCATGATTCTTCTACTGTAAATTCCAGATAGAACTTAGATACTGCAACCATACAGTCATCTTCGTCCATTACTATCATTCCGCCGGATCCCATCATAGATCCCTGTGCCATCAGACTGTCAAAATCTATTGCTACATCAAGGTGTTTTTCAGTAAGACATCCTCCAGACGGTCCTCCTGTCTGAACTGACTTAAATTTCTTTCCGTCTTTGATTCCTCCGCCGATTTCATAGATAACTTCTCTAAGAGTAGTTCCCATAGGTACTTCTATCAGTCCTACGTTATTTATCTTTCCTGCAAGGGCGAATACTTTTGTTCCTGATGATTTTTCAGTACCGAATGATTTAAACCAGTCAGCCCCTTTATTTATGATTACTGGTATATTTGCCAGTGTTTCTACGTTATTAACGTTTGTAGGGTATCCGTTATATCCGTGTTCTGCCGGGAACGGCGGTTTCGTAGTAGGTTCTCCTCTGTGCCCTTCCATTGAGTGGATAAGTGCTGTTTCCTCTCCACATACGAATGCTCCTGCACCATATTTTATTTCAATATCAAAGTCGAATCCTGAATTAAATATGTTCTTTCCAAGAACTCCACTTTCTTTTGCTTCTTCAAGTGCTATTTTCAGTCTCTTTATCGCAAGAGGGTACTCTGCTCTTATGTATACAAGACCGTTACTTGCCCCGATAGCATATCCGCAGATAGCCATAGCTTCTATTATAGAGTGAGGATCTCCTTCAAGTATTGATCTGTCCATGAATGCTCCCGGATCTCCCTCATCGGCATTACATACTACATATTTTTGGTCTGCTTTATTATTTAGTGCAAACTGCCACTTCATCCCTGTAGAGAATCCTGCTCCTCCTCTTCCTCTGAGTCCTGAATTCTTTACGATTTCTATTACTTCCTGCTGATCCATTTCTGTTACTTTATGAAGTGCAGTATATCCGTCATGAAGAAAATAATCGTCTATATCTTCCGGATCTACTAATCCACAGTTTCTTAAAGCTATTCTTCTCTGTTTTTTATAGAAATCCATATGATCTGAATCGCTTATTCTTTTTTTAGAAACCGGATCTACATATAGTAATTCCTCTACTTTTTCTTCACCTATAAGATGTTTGTCTACTAATTTATCCACATCTTCAGGTGTTACTTCTGTATAAAATGTATTATCAGGAAGCATTTTTACTATCGGACCTTTTTCACAAAATCCAAAACATCCCGTTTTTATTACTCTTATTTCATCTTCTTTTCCCAGAGCTTTCACTCTTTCTTCCATTTTAGCAGCTATATCATTACTACCTGAGGAAATACAACCTGTTCCACCGCATATAAGAACTTGCTTGCTGTATTTTCTGCTTTTATTAATACTGTCTTTTAAAGTATTTAACTCTTCTATAGAAGTCACACGTGACATAAGTTCCCTCCTAATTATTTATATTCATTTATAATTTTCTTTACTTCTTTTACTTCCACTTTTTTATACACTTTTTCACCAACTAATACCACTGGTGCAATACCGCAGGCACCTACACATCTTAATGCATCTATTGAGAATTTCCCGTCAAGAGATGTCTCACCAGATTTAATTCCTAATTCTTTTTGGAATTCTTCCAATACTTTATCTGCTCCTCTTACATAGCATGCTGTTCCCATACATACTGAAACTGCATGTTCACCTTTTGGTACCATTGTAAAAAATGAATAAAAACTAACAACTCCATAAACATTAGCAAGAGATTCATTTAATTTCTCCGCAACATACTCCTGAATCTCTCTCGGCAAGTATCCAAAGATTTCCTGAGCCTTGTGCAAAACAGATATTAACGATCCCTTTTTAGTTTCTAATGAGTCAATAAAAACATCAAGTTCTCTAAAACCTGCTTCTTTTAATTCGTTTGCACACATTTTTTTTCCTCCTTTATTTTGTCAATCAAATATTTTTATATTAAATTTTTTTTGATATTAAACATTTTGTTTATCTTACTAAGTTAATTTTTTCACAAAGAAAATTTACATAACGATATTATACACTAAATAGCTTTTAAGTCAAGTTAAATCTTGTTTTTTCCGTTAATTATATATTTTTTTTCAGAAACAACTTTATAGCATTAGTTTTCTATATGCTAAAAACTTCCGGACACTGTATTCAAAAGTAATACAGACAATTATTTTCATCAGATTGTTTTATTTTTTTTTAGCGAATAAATTATTTTTCATTTGCATATATAATTATTTTAAAATTAATATTTTCACAATGTATTTTTACTTACTATATTTTAGATATTAATATTTTTGCTGATATTTAATAAACCTGATCTTATCTGGTTTTATAAAAAAAGAAAACGGGTGTATACAATCCCCCGTTTTCTTATAAATTATTCTGATAATTTCATTATATTGCCGATCAATATCTATATATTACATTAATGCATAATGACCGGTACTAAAGTACAACTACAAACATTAATTATACTCCCCATCTAGGGTCGTTATCAGTACGTTTCAGATAATAACGCGGTGACAGTCCTATACTTAAAGGTACTACTCCGCCTAATTTCACGACTTTCCCCACTCCTACTTCCAAGGGGGCGCTCAGCTTATCATCTACCCAGTCATAATCAAGTTCCACGTTTCCGCTTACTGTCCATCCGCCTTTGATATGATATGCCACAAACGGCTGTATTGATGTCTCATTAATATCTCTGTCACCTTCACCGCCAGTTGACCACAATTGTTCCGCGAGACCGCCGAAAGTCCAGCTTTCTCTCTGTACGACTATAGTAGCAGCCGGCCCGAAAGCCCATTTCTTCGAACTAAATTCATCTTTTCCCAAAGGAATATTTACAATAGGTCCTACACCCCATATCAGTTTGTTCGGCCCTTGATCTGAACCTCCCTGCGGTGCAAAAAAGAAACTTTGCTCAATATCTCCTATACCTTTTTGTGAAGTATCCCCTACTACACCGTTTTGCTGTATCAGAGGAATTATTGTTCTTATTATTACTTTCCAGTCTTTTCCAAGATTTACCGGTATTACAGGCTGTATATTTAAAGTATTTCTTTTTCCGTAATTCGGTCCTACATCCCCGTCAAAATCATATTCAAAAGGAAAGATATACAGTGAAGACACAGGATTCGACAATTCTTTCGATATCTCATCCACACTCTGATTCCTGTCATTCGCCGCCGCTGCCTTAACCTCTGCTCTGTCACTCAGAGCCAGAAAAGGAAAACACATGATTGCTAACAAAATGAAAATTCCTCTTGCTGTATTCTTTGCAGCACCAGATTTATAAGCTGGTTTTGCCATATTAAACCACTCCTACTTGCTCAGAATTCAATTCAGACTACTATTAATACTATACTTTCTTTGCTCTTTTATTCAAAATGTTTTTCTATATACAAATGTTAGCAAAATTGGCTGTCTTTGTCAATTAATATTTTGCAAAAAAAGAAACAGTAATGCTGTTTTAATGCTATACTGTTTCTTCTTTTTGATTATTTTGCTAATTCATATGTATCTCTTGCTATCATTAATTCTTCTGCAGTTTCTATTTTAAATACTCTTATTTTTGAAGCTGCCGTACTTAATTCAACGTCACCGCTGATTCTTTTTCCGTTTATTTCTTCATTCAGTTCTACTCCAAGGAATTTTAACCCGCTGCATATGTCTCTTCTCACAGCTGAATCATTTTCTCCTACGCCGCCTGTAAATGCTATTGCATCTACTCCGTTTAATGCAGCAGCATATGCACCTATATATGATTTTACTCTGTATGTAAACATATGGTGTGCAAGATAAGCTCTTTCATCTCCTACGGCATTGGCATCTTCCAAATCTCTGAAATCCGAACTTTTCCCGAATATTCCCAAAACTCCTGACTGCTTATTCATTCTCGCATCCATCTGTTTTGAGTCAAGTCCTCTTTTTTCCATTATGTATAATACAGCAGCAGGATCAATATCACCGCATCTTGTTCCCATCATAAGCCCCTGCAGCGGTGTAAGCCCCATTGATGTGTCTATAGATTCACCATTCTTTACAGCTGAAATACTTGCTCCGTTTCCAAGGTGGCACACTATTATTTTTGAACTTTTATTATCTATTAATTCTGCTGTTCTTTCACTTACATATTTATGAGATGTCCCGTGAAATCCATACTTTCTTACTTTTAACTCTGTATAGTCTTCATAAGGAAGGGCATACATATATGCTTCTGCAGGTACTGTCTGATGGAATGCAGTATCAAATACAGCTACATTCGGTTTCCCAGGAAGCAGCTCCTGCATTACTCTTATTCCCATAATATTAGCAGGATTATGAAGAGGAGCCAGTTCTGCCACTTCTTCTATTTTTTTCAAAGCTTCGTCAGTTATTAATGCCGATCCTTTAAAATATTCTCCGCCGTGCACTACTCTGTGCCCTATTGCATCTATTTCGTTTACATCTGTTATATTTCCGCTTTCAGAATCCTGGAGGGCTTTTAATACTAAATCAATTGCCACTTTATGATTGGGCATATCTTTTGTTATTTCATTTTTTGTATCTTTTACTGTGTTTTTATAAACTAATTTTGAATCATTTATACCTATTCTTTCACAGATTCCTTTGGCCAGAGTTTCCTCCTTAGTCATGTCTACTAGCTCGAACTTTAGCGAAGAACTTCCGCTGTTAATTACTAAAACTTTCATGTTTTCCTCCTAAAAATTATAATTCTGATTCTACAGCCGTTATGGCGGCTACATTTACAATATCCTCTACACTGCATCCTCTTGACAGATCATGTATCGGTCTTGCCAGCCCCTGTATTAACGGACCTAAAGCTTCTGCTTTGGCAAGTCTTTGTGCTATTTTATACCCTATATTTCCCGCTCCAAGATCCGGGAATATGAGAATATTTGCCTCTCCTTTTACTTCGCTGTTCGGAGCTTTTTTACGTGATACTTCCGGCACCACTGCCGCATCAAACTGTAATTCCCCACCAAATTTAAAATCAACATTTCTTGATTTTAAGATTTCTACTGCTTCCTGAACTCTTGTTACATCCTCCGAAGAAGCACTTCCATAGGTAGAAAATGACAGCATAGCCACCTTAGGCTCTTTTATATTTACCAGACTTCTTGCTTTTTCAGCACTTGAAATTGCTATATCAGCAAGCTGTTCTGAAGTAGGTTTCGGAATGACACCACAGTCACCGAAAATAAGAACTCCGTTTTCACCGTATTCAGGTGTATTCGTTATCATTATCATGGAACTTGATACAGTTTTCAGACCCGGCTTTGTTCCCACTACATGTATTGCCGCTCTCAAAACGTCTGCTGTCGGTGAATTTGACCCCGCTACCATTCCCGACACATATCCTTTTCTTACAAGCATTGCACCAAAATAAAGATTATCATGCTCCAGAGTTTTTCTGGCTTTTTCTAATGTCATCCCTTTTTTTTCTCTTAATTTAAAAAGTTCCTGCACAAAGTCATCCATCTGAGCATATTCTTTTGGATCTAATATTTCTGCACCTTCTATACTTACCCCCAATTTTTCGGCGCTGGCTTTTATTTCATTTACCGCACCTACCAATACTACCTTTACTGTCCCTTCTTTTATCAGCTGTGCAGCTGCTTCTATTACCCTAGTATCTTCAGTCTCGGGTAATACTACTTTTTTTCCGAGGCTTTTAGCTTTGCTCTTGATTTGTTCCATCAAACTTGACAATTCCCATCACTCCTTAATGTTTTATATATATTAATCAAAAATTGCATTAACAAATTCATCAGCGTTAAACTCACGCAGATCCTCTATTCCCTCACCAACTCCAAGATATTTTATAGGTTTTTTCAGCTCATCGGATATTGCAAAAATAATTCCTCCTTTTGCAGTACCATCAAATTTAGTAAGTATCACACCTGATAAATCAACTATTTCATTAAATAACTTTGCCTGTTGGAGTCCGTTCTGACCCGTAGTACTGTCTATTACAAGTAATTTTTCAAAATTTTCCTCACCTGACTGCTGCATGATTATCTTATTTATTTTCTCCAGCTCTTTCATCAGATCAGACTTATTATGAAGCCTTCCTGCTGTATCTATAATAGCTACATCATATTTTTTATTACGGGCTGTACTTATTGTATCGAAAACCACTGCTCCGGGGTCACTTCCATGTGACTGCTTTACTACTTCCACGCCTGTTCTTTTTCCCCATTCTTCCAGCTGTTCTATTGCTGCAGCCCTGAAAGTATCTGCTGCCCCGATTATTACTTTTTTATTTTTCTGTTTCAGTTTACTTGCTATTTTACCAATCGAAGTTGTTTTCCCTACTCCGTTTACACCAACTACGAGAATTATATTTAATTTTCCGTCTATTATATTCAAAGCACTGTCTTCACTGGAAATTTTTTCTCTCAAAATCTGCTTTAGTATTTCGTATACTTCCTCAGAATCTTTTACTTTGGCTTTTTTCACCCGTTCTTCCAGTTCTTCTATTGTTCTCAGAGTCATATCAAATCCCAGATCCGACTGAATAAGCAAATCTTCCAGCTCTTCATACATCTCGTCATCTATTGGTTTTCCAGTAAAAACTTCTTTCAGCTTAGTAAAAAAGCCCTTTTTGGTAGTTACAAGCCTTTCTTTCAGAGGTTTGGGCTTCTCTGCTGTGTTTTCTTCAGGCTGTTTTTTAATTTCTTCGTCTATTACCTCTTCTGTTTCTTCTTCCGGTATGTCAGTATTGTTATCTTCATTATTTTCAGCTTTATTTTTTTTCAGCTTGAACAGATCTTTAAGTGCCATTCTTTATCTCCTTTTCTGCTTGAGATTTCTCCAGATAATATGGTTTCAGACTGTAAATGTCTGTTACTTCATAATTTTTTCTGATAAGTATTAATGTAGAAGCTTTTATTTTTATATTTGAATATAAGGGAAATTTTGCATTTTCACCCAGTTTTGCAATGATCTTTTCTCTGTAATTAAAGGCTCCGTCTCCTGAAAAATAATATATACAGTTATCAGTATACAGTTTTTCCAAAAGTTCATCCAGTTTTATGACCTGATAGTCTTCTAAAAGCTCCAGACCATTTGGACCAGTTACTGATATTGAATAATATATTTTTTCTTTTCTTGAATCAATGATAGAAACAACTTTCTCCCCCGGCACATTTACCTGATAAGCCAGTGCGTCAAGCTCATTCACAGGATAAACAGGAATCTTTTTTGCAAAAAACAAACCCATCACAGTGGCTATTGCTATTCTAACTCCTGTAAAAGAACCCGGCCCTTTTGATACTGCCACCTCGTCAATATCTGATACTTTTTTCGACGTCCAGTCAAGCAGTTTGTCTATTTTATCCAGAAGTGTCGCCGAATGAGTCTTTTCTATATCTACGGTAATTTCACCCAGAAGTCCCTTTTCTTCATCATACAAAGCAATACTCCCTGTTTTTGTGGTAGCGCTAATTCCCAATATCAACATATTTTTTTTCTCCGTTTATTATTTTATATACTGATACTTTTCTTGTACTTTCAGTATCATAAGCCAGTTCTACAAAAAGAGCATCTTCCGGAAGTTCTTCCTGTATTTTATCAGCCCATTCTATAATAGATATCCCGTCTCCGCCAAGATAATCTTCATAACCTATATCATATATTTCCGCTGCTTCTTCCAGTCTGTATACATCAAAATGATACACTGGAATATCACCGGAATTATACTCTGTAACATAATTAAAAGTAGGACTTTTTACATTTTCCGTTATATTAAAATATCTGCATACAGTCTTGGTAAAAGTAGTCTTCCCTGTTCCCAGATCACCGATTAATGCAAGACTATCGCCTTTTTTCAATATCCGGGCAGTATTTTCTGCAAGTTTATCCAGCTCTTCAAATGTCAAAACTCTACTTTTCATTTTTACTCCCATAAACATCCAGTATTTTTTCTATTACTCCTGTAGTGGATTTATTATCAACAAAAGATAGAATTTCTACGACTCCGCCGTTTTTCTCCACTATCTCAGTTTCAGGAAGCTCTTCCTTTTTATAGTCTCCGCCCTTTATATGGACATCTGGTTTAATTCTCCCTATTATCTCCACAGGAGTTTTTTCATCAAAAATAACAGCATAATCCACAGGCTTCAGACCCAGTATCATTTTCGCCCTGTCTTGCTCGCTGTTTATCGGTCTTTTGTCGCCTTTATTTATCTTTACTGCTGAATCACTATTTATACCCACTATCAGAATGTCTCCGAATGATTTCGCTTCTTCCAGATATGTAAGATGCCCTACATGAAGTATATCAAATACACCGTTCGTAAAAACAACCTTTTTATCCTGTTTTTTCAAATCTGAAATAAACTTCCCTATATTCTCTCTGTCCAGTAAATTTCTCATTCTAACTCCTCTTTTTCAGTGTAATGTCGTTATTTTAGTATAGCATATTTTTTTCAGAGATAATTATAAATTTTTATTATTTAATATGATTAATTTTTTATTATTTCTTTACAAATAGGTATGCACCAAAGGTTTGTCGGTTTTATAAAAAAACATTATTTTTTTCAGAATAAATTTCTTTTTTAGAAAACAGACGAAAGGGACCAGAGTTTAGTCCCTTTTTTCCGTATATTTGTTTTCAATAAATTTTGTATTTATTATTTAATCAATATTATTTAGTTCCAAAAATTCTGTCTCCTGCGTCTCCAAGTCCTGGATAGATATATGCATGTTCGTTTAATCCTTCATCTATACATGCTGTATATATATCCACATCAGGATGCTTTTCCACTACTTTTGCTATTCCTTCCGGTGCAGCTATTATACATAAAAATGATATATTACTTACACCAAGGTTTTTCAGATAATCTATAGTGTAGTTAACTGAGCCTCCTGTTGCCAGCATAGGATCTACCACAAGAACTTTGCTTTCTGCCACATTAGAAGGCATTTTCGCATAGTAATAAACAGGGTCAAGTGTTTCTTCATTTCTGTATACTCCTAAATGCCCTACTTTTGCCGTGGGAACAAACTGTAATATTCCTTCTACCATTCCCAGCCCTGCTCTTAATATAGGTACCAAAGTTACCGGCTGGCTTAATACTTTTGTTGTTGTTTTCTGAAGCGGAGTTTCTGTTTCCACTTCCTTTACTTCTAAATCCTTTGTAGCTTCATAAGTCATTAAACCTGCTATTTCATTTAAGCTCTCTCTAAATAATTTAGTATCTGTATACTTATTTCTTAGATTCGTCAGTTTATGCTCTATTAACGGATGTTTTATTTCGATAACAGACATTTATATTTCACTCCCTCATTGTATTTTCATAAAAAAAGCAGAGATTACTATTACACCTAATAGCTCCCTCTGTTTATTATAAATTATATTTTTTCTTAAATTTATCAACTCTTCCAGTTTCATCAACAAATTTAGATTTTCCTGTATAGAACGGATGTGATGTAGAACTTGTAGCAACTTTAACAACTGGGTATTCTTTCCCATCTTCCCAAACAGTTGTTTCTCTTGTCGCTTTTGTCGACTTTGTTAAAAACTTAAATCCATTACTAGTATCTTCAAAAACCACTAATCTGTAATCTGGATGTATATCTTTTCTCATCCTGGTACTCCTTTCCAACATTTTAAAATTTTCATAGTTCGTATTATTGTATCATATGTTTTTTTTTTTTTCAAGGGATTTTGAAATATTTCAATATTAAAATTTCTTATTTTTTTGACTATTTATATTATATATTATTTCCCCTAAAACATTTATTTTTTCTAATACTAAAAGAGGGTGCGAATTGCACCCTGTATATTTATTGTTGTCTAAATTTTGCATTTAGTGCGGCATTCCATTCATCCAGCTGATTCGAATAAAGCATCAGGAATTCCTCATAGTCTTTTCCTCTTATTTCTATACTGTTAATTACATCACCCTGTCTTATTGTTTTCAAAACACTTAAGTCAGCTCTTGTCTTCAGTTCACCAAAAATAGTATATTTTCCGTTTAACTGATCTAACGGGTTTATTGTAAGAAAAAACTGTGATCCATTTGTATCAGGCCCGGAATTCGCCATAGCAAGCATTCCCGGATCATCGAAATTCAGCCACTTTACTATTTCATCATTAAATGTATAACCAGGACCACCTGTTCCGTCACCATTCGGGTCTCCGCCCTGAACAAGTGTGTTCGGCAATACTCTGTGAAATGTCAGCCCGTTATAAAATCCTCTTCTTGAAAGATTTACAAAGTTTAACACTGTAAGAGGGGCTGCCTCAGGATATAAAAATACGTTTATGTCACCTTTGTTTGTTCTTATTGTCGCTTCTAAGCTATAATTTTTTGGTTTGTTGCTTTTAAACCAACCGAATGAAAAGCTGGACATTGAAAGCATAACTAATGTAAGTAGCACTAAGATTTTTTTCATTTTCTTTTTCCTCCTAAAAACTAATTTTTATGGTTTTGTTCTATAATTTTCTCCACGTTAACCTCTAAGTTGTAGTCGAATTCATAAATTTTGAAATCAAATTCTTCTATTTCATAATCGTATCTGGCAATACTTTTTTTTGAAAAGAAATTATCAAAAATTACTACTATCAAAGTATCATTTCCTTTCAAATCCCTGGCATTTACTATTTTCAAATATCTATCCTTATTTATATTAAAGGTTTCCTTTAGTACCGCAAGAAATCTGTCTCTGTTTTTTATTTCGTAATATAGGTTTTTCACTATCTCCGGAAGTTTTATGCCAAAAAGAATTTCCGGTTCTTCCTTCTTTTGAAATTTTATTACTGCCATTTTTCTCTCCATGCATTTTTTATAAATGATAACATATTAACAGGCAAATTTCAATTTTTATCGTCACTCACAGTGATAAAATTTATTTTATAGTTATTTTCCATCTGTAAATCAGATAATATATACTATTCACTGACTTTTTATTTCAGCTTTTACCTATTGGAATTTTTTATAAAAATAAAATCAAATTCACTTTTTTATTATTTATTTTTTATCATCATTTTATTATCTCATATTTTTGTGAATCATGTGTGAACTTTTTTATTTTTTTCTTCTTACTAAACTATATAATTCTTTTTATTCGGCTCTTATAACATATTAATTATTAAATTTGAATTTTTAACTTTACAAAATTAAAAATATCTATATAATAATAGTGTATAAGTTTTGAGGGGTGATATGTTTGAAATTAACAGTCAAGGAATATATGAGCTCGCGTAAAGTCTCGCGTAGAACTATTTATAACAGAATTGAAAATAATCAGCTTACCACTATCAAGGAGAACAATAAACTCTATATAATCGAAGAAAATCTTGGTACTAAAAAAAGCGGCATTACGAAAAATCAGGTCTCTAACTCGTTAGAAGTTAATTCCAAGCTTCTTAAGGAGATTCAAAAGGAAATTAACAACCTGATTATGCTTACCAACGAATTTGATTATAAACTCATAAGAGAAAGACTTGTATCTCTTGATAACGCTAACATTAACGTATTTAATAAACTGGACACAATAAGCAAATATAAAATCGATGAGAATTTCGGTCTTATTTTATCCCAGCTTGAAAAAAGTGTAAATACCGGCGAAATTCTGAGTAAAAAAGTAAATGACATCGAAGAGAGAATGAATATGCTTGAGCAGAAATTCGAGCTTATTTATGAACACGTAGTTGATTTTTCGGAAAAATTCAGTATTCTGTTCAGTGACAGATTTGGTGAAAAAACAGAAAGAGAAAAAAAGAAACTCATTAATATATTCAATAAAAAATAAGGGCATAATACCCTTATTTTTTTATATTTTAGTCATTCCAGTATATCAAATACAATTTGAGCTTATTTTTTTCAAATTTAAATTCATATGCTGTTCCTCCGTCTCCTTCAGGCTCTTTCGGGGTAAGCTTGTTAGGCGTCCAGTATTCTATTGCAAATAATCCTTCATCGGCATACTGGAGTTCCACACGATCATCCCATATACGCCCTGTTTCAAGATATTTTTTTGTGTTTTTTTCCATATAATAATATGATGACATATGAGCATCAAAATAATATTTTCTTTTTTTATCTTCTTCTGTTGCGTTATTTTTAAAATAATTTGTTATTTTTCCTGAGTTTGGATCTACTTTTATATATAACAGCGGCTTTAGATTATCAAATATTCTTTCTTTATATTTTTCCATATCTTTCGCAGTCATAGCTTTCTTTCCGTACTCGTATTCTTCCGGTACATTCCCCATCTCGTCGGTTATCAATGCTGTCAGTTCTTTTGTAGGGAGTTCCGTCATTGCTATTATCGTTTTTATATCTTTATTTTCCAAAGCCTGCTGAAAAACATAAAACTGTTTCACCATTTCTTTCTTTTCTTCCTGTGTAAATGTTCTGGCATTTATCAAAACTGACATTAATATTGTAAGTAATATTATAAGTTTTTCATATTTCCCCTCATTTCATGTGTTTTTTTATATTATTCCGGCGTTTATCCCGAACTTGATTCAAGACTCTTTAGTCTGAATCCGGTATTTTTCAATCTTAACTATACTCTCCGCTTTTTTCCACAGTGAAATTAATCATTCACATACAAATCCTGAAGTCTCAGCTTATTCTCCTTAAAACTAAACACATATACAAAACCGCTTCCCATAAAGGAATCTTCCGGAGTAAGCTTATTCTGCCACAAATAATCCAGAACATATAAACCATCCTCCATAAATTCCAGATCTGTCCGATTATCCCATATACGCAGATTTTCCAGATATACCTTTTCTTTTTTGGAATTATAATAGTAATAACAATCTCTGCTTCTGTCAAAGAAATATTTTTTCTTTTTATCCTCTTCTGTTGCATTGTCTACAAAATAATTTTCTACTTTTCCTTTATCCAAATCTACTTTTATATCATTAAGAACTTCCAAATCTTCAAATATTTCCGCACTATGTCTTCTGAGCATTTTTTCAGTGACTATTATTCCCTCCCGATCCCTTGTTATTTCTTTTTCTTCTTCAGCAGTAAACGGTCCCATTATCAGAAGAAAACCACGTATATCCGGAAATTCCAGCATAGAAATAAAACCATCAATATCTTTATTTTTCACTATATTCTGAAATTCCACAAACTGCCTTAACATTTCCTGCTTTTCTGCTTTTGTCGGAGTTTTTGCACTTATCATTACTGTGAACAAAAGCATGATTAATATAACTTTCTTCATCTTTCCAACTCCTATAGTATATATTTTTTGTTTGTAACTTTTTCTCTTCTTATTCGATAAATTTCTGAAATTACCATTTTCTTTCCACATCAAAAAGCTTGAGCTTATTTTTGTACATTTTAAATTTATACATAATATAGCCCCCGCATCCGTTTGATTCTCCCGGTACAAATGTTCCTGTTATACGGAGTTCTTCTTCTTTAAAAGCTCCTGTATATTTCATATTACAGGCAAAACCTTTTTCCAGATAGTCTGAAACAGAATTATTCTCTGTATTTACTTTCATATACGTGATACTTTTAAATTCTTCCGTGACATCATCCACTTCTTCCAGAAAATCACTTTCTTTCATAGTTTCATCATAATCTCTTCCATGCTCCACAAGCAGTATGGGAAACTTGATCATACCTTTCAAAGTATTTCCGTCCTTAGCTTCCAAAGCTTTCTGAAAAACAGAAAACTGCTTTAACATCTCTTGTTTCTGAGAGTCTGTCAGTGTTTTCGCGCTTATTGCCATAGAAAATACTACTGCTAATAGTAATATAACTTTTTTCATTTTCACTCCTTTATTTTTTTATTATATTTAAAGAATTAAATATCTAAAAATTTAATATATACAAAATATTTCCAGCTAATAAAATCAGGACAGAAAAGCTCTTTCACTCTCCTGCCCTGAAAATCTGCTTTTAGTTTTTATAATAATTTACTTGCCAGTTCCGACACATCTGAACGTTCACCTTTTACAAGTGTCATATGACCTGCCAGCTGCTCTCCTTTCAGCCTTTCAGCCATATACGATAATCCATTGCTGTTTTCATTCAGATAAGGACTGTCTATCTGGAAAGGGTCACCGGTAAGCACTATCTTTGTATCTTTTCCTACTCTAGTTATTATAGTTTTTATTTCATGCGGTGTAAGATTCTGAGCCTCGTCTATTATAATAAATCCCTGTGGAATAGACCTTCCTCTTATATATGTGAGTGGTTCCACTTTCAGAAGTCCCATACTTTCCAGTCCTATTATCACTTTTTCTGCATCGCTGCTGTTTGCAGGCTGTTTACTGCTAGCAAGGAATTCTATATTATCATAGATCGGGTGCATCCACGGACGCATTTTTTCCTTCTCGCTTCCCGGAAGATAACCTATATCTTTTCCCATTGGAATAACTGGTCTTGCTATAAATATTTTTTTATAAAGCTTTCTTTCTACGACCTGTTCCAGTGCAGATGCTATTGCCAGAAGTGTTTTCCCTGTTCCTGCCACTCCCATCAGACTGACTATTTTTATTCTCTGATCCATTAATAATTCTATTGCTTCTTTTTGTTCTGTATTTCTTCCGTTAATTCCCCAGAGTGTAGACTCAGAAAATACAGTTTTTTCTATTTTTCCTCTTTCTTTCTTATAAATTCCCAGCACACTTTTTCCTGCACATGTAAAATTAAACATCTCATTGGCAAGCGGCTCCTTATCAAGTAAAAGTGAATAGTTCACCACAGGAGCTTTATATATAAGGTCAAATTTACTGCTTTCCAGCTCCACTGTCCTGTTTCCTGAATAAAGAGTTACTATATCCAGTTTGTCTTTTACATAATCCATTGTTTCAAGCCCCAAAACATCAGCCTTTATTCTGACATTCATATCTTTGGATATAAGAACTACTTTTGTGTCTTTATTCTCATTTTTCTGCTTCAAAGCCATAGCTATTATCTTATTGTCAGCCAGTGTCTTGGAAAATGCATCAGGCAGATACTCAAGTTCGTGATCACCGAGAAGTATTCTGAATTCCCCGCCTTCTTCGTTTTTTATCCCGTTCGAAAGAGTTCCTTTTTCTCTAAGGGAATCTATATTTCTTGAAGCTTCTCTTGCAGATTTTCCCACATAATCATTATAGTTTTTCAATCTGTCTATTTCCTCTATTACGTAAATGGGAATATAAACATCATTATCCTTAAAGTCAAAAATACAGTTAGGATCATGTATTAATACATTTGTATCTAATATAAAGATTTTTTTCATGCGTCTCTCCTTCTGCTTTAGAATTTGATCAGTGTATGCCCTCTGTTATACTGTCTGCTGTATAGCTGTAATCAAGTTAATATTAACATATGCTTTCTTTTTTATCAATACTTTTAGGCAAATACAATACTTTTTTTATTTCCTCTCTTTTAAGATTATTTCCTGCTAAAAACTTTGCATTATAAAATTACTATTCTTATATAAATTATAATAAAATTACAGCCGCTTTTTCTGAATTAGATAATAATAATCCGGTTCTGTATTTTATCTATATTTTTACCTGAAATAATTCATAAAAAAATACCCCAAATTTTCTCGGGATATTTATATAAAATTATTATTTTACTCTCTCTACAGCTGGCGGAAGCCATGTTCCCTGTGCTATTTCAGTTTTTGGCCAGTAAGCACGTAAATATACAGAAAAATCTCCTGTTTTAGGTGCCGGAAGCCAGTTGCTTACCTTATCGCCGGTTGGCTTTTCACTCTGAATATACAGAGTCAAAGAACCGTCTTTATTATATTTCAAATCTTTATTCTTTGTTCCTAATGAATATCTGTTAACATCATTTTTTTCAAAAAAGTGATACTGATTATACATTGTTAATGACCAGAATCCGCTTACCGGCGGCAATTTCCCTTTGGGGAAAGTAATTGTATACTTTTTTGCAGCATTTAAGCGTATACCGTCAGAGTCAAAATCCTGATAAAAATATCTTGTCTCTGCTGCCTTGTTTACGAAAATATTAGACTTTGCCACTGCTGTTCTTGTTATGTAATCATCTTTGAATTCTGCGCCGTTTGTAATTGTAGTCCAGTTATAAGGAAGTTTTATTCCGTAATTATGGAACTGAAATAACGGAGTGACTATGTTTTTATCTGCATCCTGAACTGCTTTTGTAAATACTTTTTTTATGTTCGGATCTTTTTTACCGGCTTCCAATACAGCATTTATTGCTGCATAAAGTGGTTCTTCACCGGGCATAGGCGGTAATTCTTTCATTATGAGAGGAAGCTCATCATAAAATTTTTCCGGTATTACCCATTTTGTTTCTTCATCTCCGTTGCTGGCTGTTCCTGTTGGCGACGGTATAGTAGGACTAGTATTTTTCCAGTCTTTTGTTTTCATTTTCCCGTCATACTGGCTTAAAGGATACATCATGATTTGATTTATCACAGGCTGTACTGCTTTTTTATCTGCCGGATCATCTGTTACAAAGATACGCGGAATTATAGTTCCCAGATTTGTATCAGAATGAATTACCTGCGTAATTCCCGCAGGAACTTTTCCTTTCCATGCAGGCCCTATAATGAGATAAAATCCCGGTTTACTCTGATACATTGCACCTACGCTTGATATCTCGTCTGTTCTCTGATTCCCTATCTGATACACCCAGAATCTTCCTTTAAAGTCCGGAACCTGTACTACTACTGCATCCTGATCCAAAGAAAATATACCAAAACCATATACGACATCCTGATTCGGACATGCTACCAGACGTTCACCTGCATCTATATAGTCGGAAAGCATTGAAAGCTGATTCGTCGGAGCTACAGGTACTATTCCTCCCATAAGTCCCGGTTCTTTCAATTCCTTAAATACCTCACGTCTGTTATGAATATTTACCATTGGCCAGCCCCAGACATATGAAGCCTGTGCTACTTTTTGTACATATTCATTGGTCATTTTTCCTTTAGGCGGTGTTAAACCTGTTATCTCGCTGTTTGTATACGCTGCGGACAAAGAAGTCTGCAATACTGTTACAAATAACAAAAGTGTTGTAACTAATCTTTTAAATACAGTTTGCTTAAAATTTTTCATATTATGGATTCTCCTTTCAATTTTTGTTTAATTTTGCACTTTATATCAATATGAAACAAACTTATTTTAAATAAAAAGTTTTTTCTGATATAACCACCTTTTTTATTCTCAAACATAAAATCAAATTCTTTTTTTCCATAACTTTCTGTATTTTTGATAGTGCTTCATCGAAAATTTACCCTACGATTAATAATACACCATCTGATTAAAAATTACAACACATTCTTATTTTTATATTATTTCATTAAAATACTACTTTTGATTCTTCTTCTATTAATTTAAGAAAATCTTCTGCTTTCATTGTAGCGCTATCCTGTGAACCAAATCTTCTTATATTAACTTCACTGTTAGCCACTTCATTCTTACCTATTATCAGCTGTATTGGTATTTTTTGCTCTGCATTGGCTTCTCTTATCTTATATCCTATTTTTTCATCTCTTGTATCAAGTTCTGCTCTTATTCCCAGATCCTGTAATTTCTTGAACAGGTCAGATGCATATTCTACCTGCTCTTCGGAAATAGTCAGTATGCTTACCTGCACAGGTGCAAGCCATACCGGAAATGCTCCTGCATAATGCTCTATCAGTATTCCCATGAATCTTTCTATACTTCCGTACATTGCTCTATGAATCATTACCGGCTGGTGTTTTTCACCGTCAGACCCGATATAACTCATATTAAATCTCAGGGGAAGGTTAAAATCAAGCTGTATAGTTCCGCACTGCCATATTCTTCCTATTGAGTCCTTCATTTTGAAATCTATCTTCGGCCCGTAAAATGCTCCGTCTCCGGGATTCAGCTTATAGTCTATCCCCATTCTCACAAGTGCGTTAGTCAGGTCTCTTTCTGCTATATCCCATATTTCGTCAGAGCCTATAGCTTTGTCAGGTTTAGTAGATAATTCTATATTATATTCAAAACCAAATAATTTATAAAATCTGTCATATAAGTTTATAATTTCTATTATCTGATCCTCTATCTGATCCTCTGTACAAAATACATGGGCATCATCCTGTGTAAATGCTCTTACTCTCATAAGCCCATGAAGCGCACCGCTGAACTCATGTCTGTGTACAAGTCCCATTTCCCCGTATTTCAGCGGGAAATTTTTATATGAATGAAGATTATTCTTATAAGCAAGTATAGATCCCGGACAGTTCATAGGTTTTATCGCATATTCTTTCTCGTCTATTTCCGAAGTATACATATTTTCTCTGTAATTAAACCAGTGTCCTGAAATCTCCCAAAGCTCTTTATCAAGCATAACAGGTGTCTTTATCTCTTTATAGCCTGCTTTTTTATGCTCTCTTCTCCAGATTTCCTGTAATTTATTTATTACTTCCATTCCCTTTGGCATAAAAAACGGAAATCCCGGTCCATGCTCATCAAGAAAGAAAAGGTTCATTTGTTTCCCCAGTTTTCTGTGATCTCTTTTTTCAGCTTCTTCCATCATTATCAGATAGTCTTCAAGCTCTTTTTTAGTAGGAAATGCCACTCCGTATATTCTTTGAAGCATTTTTTTATTAGAGTCTCCACGCCAGTAAGCTCCCGCTGTGGACATTAGTTTAAAAGCTTTCAGATAACCAGTTGACGGAAGGTGAGTACCACGGCATAAGTCTTTAAACTCGCCTATTGTATAGATACTTACTCTTTCTGCCCCAAGATCATCTATAATTTCTATTTTATAGTCTTCTTTCATTTCCAGAAACATCTTTTTGGCTTCTGTGGAAGTCATTTCCGATCTCTCGAATTTATAGTTTTCTTTTACTATCTTCTTCATTTCGTCTTCTATTTTTGCCAGATCATCTTCTGTAAAAGGATTTTCAGGATCAAAGTCGTAGAAAAACCCGTTTTCTATAACAGGTCCTATTGTTACCTTTGTTCCCGGAAATAATCTCTGCACTGCCTGTGCCATAACATGTGCTGCACTATGTCTTAATATTTCTGTACCTTTTTCTGAATCTATAGTTATTAACTCTACTTTTGCAGATTTATCTAATATATATGAGCCGTCCACCTGTACATTATCTACAAGTGCCCCTACTGTTGCTTTTCCAAGGCTTGAACCTATACTTTTTGCAAATTCCAAAACTGAAACCGGATTTTCAAGAGTTCTTACACTGCTGTCCGGTAATATTATCTCTATCATTTTTTCTCCTTTCGATATTAAAGTCCTGCTCCAAATGATGATGTTCCTCCGCTGTATTCATACTGTAAATTTTTATCAGGAAAATTAGTTACCCCGAATTTCAGAGTGACTACATTATAGTATCCTAAACCTTTATCTTTCGGCTTATCCCACTGTCTTCCCACTCCTATTTCCCATTCCAGATTCTCAAATCTGTGTGATAAAGTAACCAGATTTAATGTCGGCTTATTTACTCTTTTTGCTGCTGATGAACTTTCATATTCTTCCGGCTCATCTGATTTTGGTGCCCCGTCCTGTGTATAGTTTAATTTATAACCTATCCACCACGGATTATCAGGATCTTTACTAAACATATATTTTGTTTCAAACTCGTGCTGTCTGAAGTTATACGAAGAGAATCTCATCGGATCATCTCTTTGGTCTACATCAGGTCTTTCCATATTATACTTGTATCTGAAATAAAATTTTTCCAGATATCCCACTTCTGCCTTAAACACAATGTCTGTAATCGAGTCAAAGTACCCGTTGGCTGAAGTGTTATCGTGAAAATACTGTGAGTCGTTTTCCAGCTCTACACCAAACTCAAAGTATCTTTTATTTTTTCTTTGTGCCTGTAAAATTCTGTCTAGATTATTCAAGTTATACTTATCCTGTTTTTCACGTGCATCACTTACAACTGTATCGTATATTGCTTCTTCCTCACGTGAAACAAACAGTTCGTTGCTCTGATATCTGTTAAATAAATCATCGCTTGTAAGTCCCGTTGTCTGTAAATCTGTATTTCTCGTCTGTATTACTGATGCTTTATCATTCTCATATCTGTATACAAAGATAATTCTGTTTCCTGCTCTTTTATCCACATACGTATCATCAGTATAGATCGTCGGCGTATTATTAGGATCTCTGTATTTATCCTTCCCGAATTCAAATGCTACCCTGAAAAAATGATTTGATTCAAAAGGTTTCTCTTTCATTCTCGAAGTATCATACACAAAACCTACTCTGTGTCTGTTGCTGTCCAGTTTCAGATCCATCTGGCTTCCGAAAACATCGTGGATATTATCTTTTATATTGGCATATTCAAATCCCCACTCGTTATAATTTACTCCAAATACTCTTTCTCTGTTCAGCTCTTTCACAGCGTTTGGATCCCAGCCTGCCCATGTGTCGTTTGAGTAGTTTTTATACTGATATTCCTTGTACTTATATTGTACATTATTGTCTTTTTCCGTTTTAAATCCATATATTATATTTCTGTTTGTTGTTTCTTCATATTTAAAATCCTCGTAAGGATAGTAATTATTTTTTGAAAAATCAAAACTTATATATCTTTTATCCGCTATACCCAGTTTTATGTAATTTCTGGTAAAATCCTGCTTTGTCCAGTTGTCTCTCCAGTGTTTATCCATTTGTTTTGTAAAATTATAGTTTAAGTTTACATTCCCGAGATACACGTTGAAATCATCATTAAATCTGAAAATATTCGCAGGTGTATTAATTATGTCATTATCACCGTACATCGCATTATGCGCATCAGTAAGCTGGAAAAACAAAGGCATATTGTTCGTTATTTTTAAATCATATTTATTATCGGAAAATCTGGTATTATCGTATAATGTAGTAAAAAGTCCGAAATCAAATTTATTAACCTGTACTGTAGGTTTTTGTGTTATAGCAGCTCCTGTAGAATCTGTAAGTACCTTATACCCGGTTTTTGAGTCAGGATCTTCTATTTTTCTTCTGTCCTCGTCAAATACAGGAACAGGTGTACTGTCGTATATTCTGCTGTCCATTTCATATCCGAAACTAAAATATGAATTTGGAATCGGAAGATTTATCTTATCATTTCCAAGTCTTATTGTAGCACCCTGATATTTTTCATAAATAATGTCTCTTACTCTTCTTATGTCTTCACCATCGTCATACAGCTTATAAATTCTGCTGTAATCATCCACACCGGGCTGTGTTATATAATTTCTGTAATTCGGGTTATCCGTGGTGTAATCGTACTCATAAGTTTTCTTTTTTATCTCTGATCTGTATATCTGTCCTCCTACATACAGATTATCCGTCAGATTATTAAATGTATCTTTTCTTTTGTAACCGAAAAAGTCATTTTCTTTCAGCGGATAATAATTTCCAAGAGTAACATCATATGTTTTATTATAGTCATATGCTGTTGTTGCTAAAATTCTGTCTGTATAGGTATCAATTGTGTTCGGATCTCCGTAAGCTCTCTGTCTGAGTCCAAAAATCGGCTGATATTCATCCTGATCAGTCTTACTGTAGGTCAGCTTTATCTTGGGACTTTTTAGATTTATGCTGTATTCATCTGCATTTTTATATGAATGAGTATCTCCTATATACCCGGGATTCAGATCTATAAATCTTTCCTTATGCAGGTATAATCCCAGACCGTTATCTTCCTGCTTATAGGTCATTCTTTTGAAAAGATCCACATCTGTTTTTCTGGGGTCTATATCATCATTCTCTGCTATGTCGTCATTTATTGCTGTTAAAGCTTTCAGAGCATCCATATTCTGGGTCCAGTAATAGTCCAGATTGAATTCCCCTGACTTCCCTATTTCCTGATCTATTTTAAAATCATAAGTTCCTATATATTTATACTGCTGTTTAAATGACATATAGTTGTCATCAAGACTTTTTCCGTTTATCGTATACATCTGATTCGTGGTCAGGTTTCTGTAGTTCAGATCCCATACTCCGTACCCCAGCTCATAAAACTTTCTGTCCTCTGCATTGGGATTTTTCGGTATACTTATAAAATTATGCGACCATGATACATTCCACTCATCTTCATTACCGCTTACCGGCATTACAAATCTCTTTACGAAAAGGTTTCCCTTATTATTCGGGCTTAATTCGTAATCATTTGAAAATCTAAGTGCCAGTATTTCTTTTGTACTTAATTCAAAATCTACAAATCCTTGTAAAAGCTTCCCTTTGTCATAGTCGAATCCCTGAATTACAAAAAGACCTCTGTCAGAATCCCCTCCAACATATGGAAACAGAGTGGCTCTTTGTGTTTCAGGCTTCAGAGATGTCACATAATAAGGTATGCTTACTATGTCTTTTCCTTTCACATTCAGTGAAACTCCGTGAGCTTCCAGTTTTTTATTTGGAAATATAACCAGTTTTTTGGCATTCATTTTATAAGACGGATTGTTATAAGGGCTGGTAGTGAACCATGAATTTTTTATGGTAAACTTTTCCGAACCTTCGCTTATAGTCTCTTCTCCACCAAAAATTATTCCTTCTTCAGTAACACTTTTCGAATCTATGATTCTTGCATTTTTAGAGTCTAAATCAAAAATGACCTCTTTAGCGAGTATCTGACTTGTCCCCTGTGTGTACATAACATTTCCGTATGCAACTATAAGATTCTTATTTTCGAGCTTTTTCATATTATCGGCTCTTATTGTCATGTCCCCGTATTTAAGGATAATTCCTCCAGATGCTATCATGGATTCATTCTCTATATTTATAATCGATTTTTCTGTTTCTACCTGTATGACTATCTCTTCCGAGAATAAACTAACCGCCAAAAGAAAAAACGCTAATATTTTATACCTAAGTTTCATATACCTATCCTTATCTAACATGTATAATATTTTTTCCAAATTATATCACATTTATTTGCATTTTAATAGTTTCTCTTTACAGTTTTTTTATATATGTATATATTAAATATATTTTATTTTTCTCTTTTTATGGAATATAATACTTTTTGAAAATAATCCGGGAGGTAAATTTAATGAATGCAAAAAAACTTATTCTTGGTATACAGCATGTACTGGCTATGTTCGGTGCAACTGTACTTGTTCCGTTTCTCACAGGTCTTAATCCGTCGCTTGCCCTGCTGGCAGCAGGTATAGGGACTCTGATCTTCCACTTTGTAAGTAAAAAAATAGTACCTGTATTTCTTGGTTCCAGCTTTGCTTTTATCGGTGCTCTTACGCTTGTGCTGAAACAGGATGGTATAGGTGCCGTAAAAGGCGGCGTTATATGTGCGGGCTTTGTCTATGTTTTTATGAGTATTATAATC
This sequence comes from Sebaldella sp. S0638, assembly GCF_024158605.1. Taxonomy (NCBI): domain Bacteria; kingdom Fusobacteriati; phylum Fusobacteriota; class Fusobacteriia; order Fusobacteriales; family Leptotrichiaceae; genus Sebaldella; species Sebaldella sp. S0638. The sequence goes on from NZ_JAMZGM010000010.1 coordinate 40,019, forward strand.
AAAGTATTCGGCGTAGAAAAGGTAAAATCATTTTTCCCGCCTATAATAACAGGCCCTATAATTATGGTTATAGGTCTCAGAATGAGTCCTGTGGCACTTTCCATGTCAGGGTATTCAAACGGCAAATTCGAAATCAGAAGTCTTATCATAGCATTATCAGTACTTATTACAATGATAGTAGTATCAATACTCGGAAAATCATTTTTCAAACTGGTTCCTATACTTATCTCGGTTATTGTGGGATATTTGGTTTCCATGTCATTTGGAATAATAGATTTTTCACCTATCCATGCTGCGAACTGGATCGGCTTTTCAAAAGAAGCATTCAGTGATCTTTCCACTATGCCTGTATTTAAGCTCAGCTCGATAATAGCTATAGCTCCTATTGCATTCGTAGTATTTATAGAGCATATCGGCGATATTACCACAAACGGCGCAGTTGTAGGAAAAGATTTTTTCAAAAATCCCGGAATCCACAGAACTATGCTTGGAGACGGACTGGCAACAATTGCTGCCGGACTTCTCGGAGGCCCAGCTAACACCACATACGGTGAAAATACCGGAGTTCTTGCAGTAACAAAGGTTTATGACCCTTCGATACTAAGAATCGCCGCATGTTATTCCATATTTTTAAGTATAATGGGCAAATTCGGAGCTGTGCTTCAGACTGTACCCCAGCCTGTTATGGGCGGTGTCTCTATTATTCTTTTCGGTATGATAGCTTCGATAGGTGTCCGTACTCTTATTGACGCCAATCTGGATTTCGGACATTCGAGAAACCTTATTTTATCATCACTTATTCTGGTTTTAGGAATTTCTATTGATAATATAGTTGTCTGGAATACGGTTTCCGTTTCAGGACTGGCTGTCTCTGCCTTCTTCGGAGTAATTCTGAATAAGCTTCTTCCGGCAGATATCTAAAATAAAATCCGGCATTAAAAATCTCCCTGTTAGAAACAGCCTTTTATTACGGCTCTTTTTAAAGGGAGATTTTTTTATTATAAAATTTTTATTTTTCAACAAAATATCTAAGTACAGTCTTTAATTTTTCCTGTGCTGTTCTTTCAGGATTTGATATGTATATTTCTTTGTGTGCTTTGCTTCTTATCTTTAGTCCGTTTTCCAGACAAAAATCCTTCATTTTTTCAAAACTCGCAGTTTCGCTGTCATAAGAACCAGTATGCATCATCTGTACAGCCTGACCATCTTCTATCTCTTCAAACTTTACTTTTTCAACATGTTCAGCTGTTTTTTTCTTTTTCAAAATCTCAGCTGCTGTTTTTATAACTTGTTCATTTACAAATTCCGGCTGCCTGATCATTATTTTATAAACCAGTTTACTTTTATCCAGCTTTGTTTCATTGGAGTGACTGCCTTTGGCCAGATCCCATATTCCCTCAAGAGGATATACCGCATAATCAAAATACCCGTCTGGTGTTATTCCCCTTTTGGGAAGCATTTTCAATGTATAAGACAATGAAAAAAGTGTGCCTGCCAGTTCTGAAAAAAGACTTTCATTGGGATTTCCGCTCCCTTCCAGTGTCAGATACTGAAATTTTTCTATAAATATCAGCTCCGGCTGTCCTTTTGGCAGATAGATTCCTTTTTCCTGCTTTTTCCAATCATATTTCATAATATCACACCTCTTTGTCATTTCAGTTTATTTATATTTTATCTTCTCTATGATGACAACACTGTGTCATATTAATAAATACCCTGAAAGCTAAAAATATGCCTGTCAAACCATTTTCCCGTTACTTCTTTACAAAGACAAGGCTGTTCTCTTCTGAAAGCTTCTTATCGAATTTATACCCTCCAAAACTAATTTCTTTTATTTTTTCTTTTTTAGATATTTTTTGTGTGATTATATGTCTTGCCATTTCACCTCTTGCTTTTTTGGAATTCGTACTTATCTGAACCGGCTTTCCGTTTTTCATATCAAAAAATTCTATATCTGTAAGCGGTTTTTTTATCATTTTTGAAAATTCCTTTGAAGCCAGATTTATTATTAAGTCCTCTTTTTCAAAATAATTGCCTATGCTGTTTTTCCAATATTCATAAAGTGATTTTTTATCCAGAACAGACATAGTCATATCCAGTCTGTAAGGGCGAATTCCTGTAAGAGGCGTCAATACACCGTATAAAGCTGACAGAATCACCATTGTATTTTCCATATATTCAATTTCTTTTTTTGAAAAACTTTCTGTATCCAGTGCCTTGAATGCAACACCTGTATAGCTCGCCGCTGCATGGCCGGATTCATTCCCGTAAAAATTATGATAACTGTCCAGTATCTCTTCTGTAAGCTTGTCACTCGTTTTCATTATTCTTTTTATGTCCTCTTTTTTCAGATTTTTCAGAATATTTACAAGATTGTCCGTTTCTTTTTTATACATTATATCTTTTAGCCCAAAACCATTTATTTTCCTGATTTTCTGTGTTTTACTAGGGGATAATATTATCTTCACGCTTCACCTCTTTTTTCTGTTCTCTTTCTGTATATTCTACTACAAATTCAGTTTTTCTTGAAGTATATTTTCATTTGAATGTTCATATTTAATTGACATCAAACATAAAGATGAATATAAGAACAATCTAAGTTATCAGACTTATAATATTCACATACCAATAAAAGAATATTTTTCTTCATAACCCCCTTAATAGCTGCTGATTTTTTCAGCAGTTATTTCTTTTTAAGAATCAAAATTAAAATAAAGAATAAAATAAGCGTAATCTAAGTTTTTAAGATTATAATTATAGCAAATAAAGAAATAATTTTTTCTTCATTCTCCCCTTATTAAAAAAGACTGGATCTAGCCGGTCTTTTTTGTTTTATGAAAATATATTCTGCTGCATTATGATTTTTCTATTCTGCCTGATTTCATACTACTCTCCTGTTTTAATATGCTTTCTGAAATTACACATAATAGAAAAAAGAACTGTCCGCAGACAATTCTTTCTTTCTCTTTTATAATTTATTACTTAGCTGCTTTAGTTGCTGCATCAGCAAATTCTTGACCTAATTTTTGTATTTCTTCACCGAATTTTTTAGCTTCTTCAGGATCAGTTAATTTTGCACCAACTTCTGCTGATTTTGCACCTAATTCTTGGAATTTAGTTGTTAATTCTGTCATTTTTGTTGCATCTTTTGCTTCTATAGCTGCTACGTACTCAGTTAATAAAGCTTTGTAATCATCAACATACTTTTGTACTTCTGGTTCTTTAAATGTAACTCCGTCAGCTGCTGGTGCATCTTTAGCAGGTTCAGCTGTAGTTTCTGTTTGTGTTTCTGTTTTTGCATCCTCAGTTTTTGCTTCTTCTTTCTTACCACATGAGAAGATTACTCCTAAAGTTAATAAGACTAATAACATTTTTTTCATTGTGTATTACCTCCAAATAATTTTAATTCTAATAACGACAAAATTATATCATAATTAATTATCTATTTCAATGAACTTTTTTAATTATTTTTTTGTGTATAAATTTTATTTTTTTCTAAGTAAATAAACGATAAATAAAGCTCTTAGTATTTTTTATGCTGTTATAATTTATTTCTTTGTTTAAAAAATTTTACAGAAATAAAATATTTTTGGAAAATGTAAAGATGAGAATTTATTTTTCACAATCCATATATAAACATTTTCCGGTATTTTGAAAAGAATTTTCTATATACAAGTTTATAGTTTCATGTTAAAATATTTATATATAGAGGCTTTTTTTCTATAATTTTCTTTATCTTATTTAAGGAGGAACAATTATGTATTTAGTTTTTATTCGTCACGGTCAAAGTGAATGGAACAAGGAGAATCTTTTCACAGGCTGGACTGATGTTAATTTATCCGATGAGGGTATAAATGAAGCTATTAAAGCCGGACAGCTGCTAAAAAAGCACAATTTTACTTTTGACGTGGCTTACACTTCTGTTCTGAAAAGAGCAATTCGTACACTTTATTATGTTTTAAACGAAACTGACCAGCTGTGGATACCTGTCCAGAAATCATGGCGTCTGAATGAAAGACACTATGGTGCATTACAAGGGCTTAACAAAGCACAGACAGCAGAAAAATACGGTGAAGAGCAGGTGCATATATGGCGTAGAAGCTACGATGTACTCCCTCCGCTTTTAGATGAAAATGATGAAAGACAGTCAAAATTCGACAGAAGATACGAAGGATTAGATTCTCGTGTTCTGCCTTCAGGAGAAAATCTGAAAGTAACACTTGAAAGAGTCATGCCTTACTGGGAAGATGAAATCGCCCCTGCATTAAAATCAGGAAAGAAAGTAGTTATTGCAGCACACGGAAACAGTCTGCGTGCTTTAGCAAAATATCTCGAGAATATAAGCGATGACGAAATCATGGATTTGGAAATACCTACAGGTATTCCTCTTATTTATGAACTTGACGATAATTTTAAAGTTTTAAAAAAATATTATCTTAAAGATTAATCCTGATTTATTTATATAAAATCAGGTGCAGATATTTTGATATTAACAGAATATTATTATGATAAATACCAGTATATTTCCAAAGGAGTGAATTATAAATGATCAGATTAAAAATGGCAAATGGTGTGGAAATACCCCAGATAGGTTTCGGGACATTCAGAATACCTGATGATGCAGTCACACAAAGTGTAAAATATGCATTGAATGCAGGTTACAGACATATTGATACTGCTGCCATCTACGGAAATGAAAAAGGAGTCGGACTTGGGATCAAAGAGTCAGGGGTACCGAGAAATGAAATATTTCTTACAAGTAAACTATGGAATGAGGATCAGGGTTATGACAGTACACTAAAAGCATTTGATGAATCCCTGAAAAAACTTGGTACAGATTTTCTGGATCTTTATCTTATCCACTGGCCGAAAGATAAAAACAAAGAATCGTGGAAGGCTATGGAAAAACTTTATAAAGACGGAAGAATAAAAGCAATCGGAGTAAGCAACTTCAAGGAACATCATTTAGATGATCTTCTTACAGAGGCCGAAATAGTTCCTATGATAAACCAGGTCGAACTTCACCCTCAGTTCCCTCAGACCGAACTCAGAAATTACTGCGGGAAAAAGGGAATTCTTGTGGAAGCATGGGGTTCTTTGATGCAGGGACAGATTTTTGATAAAGAGATTATAAAAGAGATTGCAGAAAAACATAATAAAACTGTTTCACAAATTGGTGTAAGATGGGCAGTACAGAGCGGAGTGGTTACTATCCCTAAATCTACTCACGAGCAGAGAATAAAGGATAACATAAATGTATTTGACTTTGAGCTTGATAATGAGGACATGAAAAAAATAGCAGAGTTAAATACCAGTGTAAGAATAGGAAGGGATCCTGACAATATTGATTTTTAATGATATTTAGGAGGTGAAGAAATGAACAGTATTTTTGCAAGAAGAAGTATAAGAGAATTTTTGGATAAGCCTGTGGAAAGTGAAAAGATCGATCAAATCCTGAGAGCCGGAATGCAGGCACCCACTGCCAGAAATCAGCGTGCATGGGAATTTATAGTTGTTACGTCACAGGAAGACAAGGAGAAAGTTTCCCAAATGAGTCCTTTTTCAAAACTCGCCGCTAAAGCCGCTGTTTTAATTATATTAGTCGGAAATAAGGACAAAATGACTGTTCCGGAAAAATGGCAGCAGGATATGGGAGCATGTACACAAAATATGCTGCTTCAAATTGTAAAAGAAGACCTTGGCGGAGTATGGCTGGGAGTTTACCCTACACAGGAACGCGTTGATGCATTAAAAGATATTTTTAATCTTCCTGATAACATAATACCTTTTGGTGTAGTGTGTTTCGGTTATTCCGATAAAAAGAATACTTTTAAAGATCGTTATGATGAATCTGCTGTTCACTGGGATAAATTTTAACATTGTAAACAAAGCAACAGAATTTTGTATAACCAGCTTACCGGACTGTTTCAACAAAATGAGACAGTCCTTTTTTATATAAAAAATTTTAATTATCTGCTGTATAATTAAAATTTTTATGATATAATCGAAATGATTATATTTTTTTAAAAATTATATTATAAAAAGGAGATGGTATTTTATATGAAGAAAAAATTATTGGTAATTGCACTTTTATCTATAGTTGCCGTTCCGTCATACAGCGGATGGGAAGTCCTTATAGGACCTGCTGTTGACATAGTTAACACTATAGGTAATAGTATGTCGAATTCAAAATCTAAAGAAGACAAACCTAAAGAACCTGATTCGGCTACACTGGAGAAAAATGAAAAACGTTATGAGAAAGATCTGAATAATCCGAAGAAAAAAGAAGCTGCACTAAATGAACTTATTGCAATCAATCTTAAACAAAAAGATATTGAATCTGCTAAAAAATACTACTATATGTTTGATTCAAATAATGTGTATACTCCTTTTCTTTCAATAGTAAAAGAATACCGTACGCAGAATAATACTACAGGGCTTGAAGAATTCCTGAAACAGGAACTTTATGCCAAAACCGGTTCCGGATATGACAGTATACAGCGTGACGCATCATTTCTGCTGGCACAGATTTATATCGGGAAAAATGATTTTGATTCAGCTGCAAATTATTATGAAAAAGCAACGAAATTTGATCTTGACCCTGCTGAAGTCTATAATGTATACTGCAAACTTGTGACTCTTGGTTCTTCAGAAAGCAACTCACCAAAGCTTGCCGGCTTTCTTGTGCAGGAAATAGACTCAAAAACTAATACCAACTATTCAAAAGTCGCAAGAGAAGCATCAGTAAAAATTGTAGATGTATATTTAAAAGCCGGAAACTTTCAGGAAGCAGATAAATATTATGAAAAAGCAGTAAAAACAGCTACTGACAATGAAAAACGTCTACTTAGCTCTGCAAAAAAGAAAATAGATATTCAAAAAGAAATAGAAAAACATCTTACAGCAGGAAAAACAGGAAATGCAAAAAGTTATTTTGATCTCGCGAATATTTATTATGAGGAAAATGATAACGAGACAGGTGACAAATACCTGATGATGGCTGCTGATAACGGGCATACCCCGTCTATGAAGTACATTGCGCTGGATTATTTTGATGCAGAAGAATACAAACTGGCAGAAAAATACTTTAAAATGGCGTCTGATAAAGGAGATGCCGATGCTATGGGAAGTCTTGGTCTTTTATATGAATTTGCCGGAAAAGATACACAAGCCGAAAAATATTATAAAATGGCTGCTTCTAAAGGTGATATAAATGCAATGATAGATTTGGCAATCTTATATCAAAATCAGGGAAAAGCACAATCTGCACTAACCTATATCCAAATGGCAACAAAAAGAGGAGCTGACTACGAAGATATCGGAAGCAGAATGCTTTATCCAAGTAACCGTATGCATGAAAAACTTGCTTTCAGAACTGTAAATCTGGATTAATCCCTCTGTTTGAATTTAATAATTTATTTTATACAGGTATCAGAAAAGTAAGAATTTACTTCTTCATGATTTCAATATATAATCGTTTTTTAAAAGGCTGGTTGCGGCCTTTTTTATTTTTCAAGACTTACTTTTAGCCTGAAAATATGATAAATTAATATATCAGACTCATAAATAATAATTTTATTATCAGAAAAATTTTATAGAATTACGGAGGTTTCATATGGAAAATGATACAGATCTTGACTGTTGTTTTACAAGAGATAAAAACTGGTTCCGCTATCGTGCCGCAGCTGTTATCATTGAAAATAACTGCGTTTTACTGGCAGGAAATGAAAAAGCCGATTATTATTACTCAGTAGGCGGAGGGGTACATTTAGGCGAAACAGCCGAAGAAGCTGTTATAAGAGAAGTTTTTGAAGAAACAGGCGTAAATTATGAAATTGACAGACTGATATTTATCCATGAAAACTTTTTTACAAATGATGGTATTTTTGACGGGCTTCAATGTCATGAAACAGCTTTTTATTTCCTGATGAAGCCAAGAGGTACGCAAAAACTGAACAGTAACAGCTACTGCCTTGAAGGAAAGGAATTCATGCACTGGATACCAATAGATAATTTGAAAAATATGAAAGTATTCCCTGCTTTTTTTGAGGAAAAACTGACAAAAATCCCTGATAATATAGAACACATTGTTACAAAAGAAAATTAAAATAAAAGATGGAGGTACTTCATGAAGATTTTGCTTTTTCTTGCCAAAGGATTTGAAACAATGGAGGCGAGTGTATTTATAGACATTATGGGCTGGGCTGATAACGACTATAACTATAATACAAAAATAGTAACATGCGGTTTTCAGAAAAAAGTTACAAGTACATTTAACATACCTGTTATTGTAGATAAATTAATTAATGATATTAATGTTGATGATTATGCGGCATTAGCCATTCCGGGCGGATTTGAGGAATTTGGATTTTATGAGGAAGCTTATAATCAGGAATTCCTTAATTTAATAAAAGAGTTTGATTCCAGAAAAAAAATCATTGCCAGTATATGTGTAGGAGCCCTTCCACTGGGAAAAAGCGGTATCCTCACAGGAAGAACAGCTACCACTTATCATCTGAAAGACAGTATCCGTCAGAAACAACTTGGGGAATTTGGAGTAAATGTGATAAATGAACCTGTTGTTACTGATAATAATATTATTACTTCTTACTGTCCGCAAACAGCTCCTGCAGTAGCATTTAAACTTCTTGAAATGCTTACTTCTGCTGAAAAATCCGCAATTGTTATGAAAGCTATGGGATATTAACTGAAATTAAGCTTTTTCATGTTATTGAATTTTTTTATTTTTAAGTAAAAAAAACTTTGCCACTGTTTTAACACATTCGTTCTGTATAATCATATGTAATAAGATAAATTTATATAATACAGGAGGAAAAAATATGAAAAAGACAATGCTGTTAATTGCTTTTATAACAGGAATTTTATTTGTGACTTCATGTACTACAGTTTCTTTTAATCCTGAAGAGGACAGAACTGAGGAATTAATGAGAGCCTACAGCGCTGAGTGAACGTTTGATCAAAGTTTGAATATAACAAGAGATACATGACAAATCTGCAATGTATCTCTTTTTTATTTATTATTTGATTTTTACTTTTTAATAAATTCTGAAAGTTCAGATATATATTCTCCCCATATCTTATTCAAATTCTCCAAGCTTTCATTAGCATCATCTAGCTTAGGACGCGAACTTTTATCATCCAGAAAAACTATTAATTTTTTTGCAAACTCATACTTAGCAGTATAGGCTTCTGTCATTTTATCTTTTAAAGCTTTACATTCTTCATCAAATTTCTTATCCCCTGTATTTCCCCAATTCATAGCAGAAACATCTGCCAAAATTTCTTCTGTTTGTTTTTCGGCTGTCTCTGCATATTTATGAGCTTCAATAATATTATTGGAATTTACTGATTCTACTAATTTTTCCCAGTTAGAAAGATGAGTCTCTTCATATTCTTTTATTTTTTCCCCGATTTTTTCCTTTTCTCCAAGTACCCTCACCTGTATTGTATTATCATACTGCTTCTGATTTTCCTCTGTCCGGTATTTCCATTTTTCAGAATTTGCGAGTTTTGTTCTTGCCTTACTACCACTATTTCCTATTATTCCGGCTGTAGAAGTTCCAAGAGCTGAAAAAACAAAAAACATACAGCCGAACAATAACGCGGTCTTTTCACCGTTAGTCATCATACCCTCCTTATAAATTCTAATAATACATTTTAACATATTGTGTATTATTTTAAAATTTTTATCTTAATAAAAAAACTGCCTGTGAATCCACAAGACAGCTCTTTTCATTTATCTTAAAAATTATTTCTCAGCAATTCTTACACCATACTTAAAGTATTTCCCCCAATAATTGTTTTCAAGGCTTGATAATACAACACCTTGTGATGATGAAGCATTTATAAACAGGGAATTCCCCACATAAACTGCTGTATGATTAACTCTGTTTTCCGGTCTGAAAAACAGGATATCTCCCGGTCTCAAATCTGCCCTGGAAATATGGACTCCTTTTTGCGCCTGATCCACTGATACTCTTGGCAGTTCAAACTCAAATACCTCTCTGTAAACTCTTCTTGTCAGAGCCGAACAATCTATACCGTTTTTAGAGTCTCCGCCCCACGAATATCTTGTTCCTCTCCAGTTCTCAAACGACTTTAATAATTCATTTTCCACTATGATATCATTAAGCTGGTCAAATGTTCCCGACATTAATATTACCTGCTGGTCATCCTTTAATTGTGTGACTTTTTTTGTAATCACTTTTTCATCATGTACATATCCTGAATCATATATTCCCGGATCTCCGGATGTTGTACTCTTCTTAGAACTGGAAGGGGTTGTCTTTGCTGAAGTCCCTATAAAAAAACAAAAAATAAATAAAATCGCAGAAAAAATAAAAAACTTTCTCATGCTTTCCTCCTTTGAAACTATTCCTTACTATTTATTATTAATGTCACCGGACCATCATTTTCAAGGATAACATTCATGTGCTCCCTGAATTTCCCGGTTTCATACGGTATATTATATTTTGATAATTCTTCCAAAAATAAACTATACAGCTTCTCAGCCTCTTCTGGAGATGCTGATTCTATATAACTTGGCCGCCTTCCTTTTCTGGTATCACCATAAACAGTAAAATTACTTACTACTAAGAGTTCTCCTTTTACATCAAGAAGAGATAAATTCATCTTCCCTTCCGAGTCTTCAAAAATTCTTAAATTAATTAATTTTTCCAGACTATACTTAATATCTGTTATTGTATCTGTCCTGCTAATCCCTACAAATGCTGCGATGCCATGTCCAATACTGCTGTAAGACTTTTCATCTATTACGACTTCTGCTTTTTTTACTTTCTGTACTACTATTCTCAATCTAATAACTTACCTTTCTAAATAATATTAATTATAATACTAAAATAATATTAAGTCAATATTTCCAACAAAATTTTATGTTTTTCAAACTATTTTTTTACTAATTTTTCTACTCTGCTCTGCATTTTGAATTTTTTTATACTTATATTTCCTTATTTAGTATCATTCATCCCATTCCCATGGATCTTTATCCCGGCGTTTAGCCCATTTCTCCCTTTGCTTCTGCTCTTCACTTTTTGTAAAACCCGAGGAAGAGGAATATGTTTTATTTTTTGTTGTTTTCATTGGTACAGACGGCTGTTTATAGTAGTTCTTTCTTCCTGTATTATTTTTTTCCGGGTTCTTGCTTTTGGCTTTTAAATTACCTAATAAAAATACGACTGCTATAATCCACAATATACTTATCCTTGTAAAAATACCAAGTGCAATTAATGCTATGAAAAAAAATAATTTTTTCTTATTTATTTTCTTGTCCATAATCCTCCTTTAGTGATCTGTTATTTAGTCTATTGTACTTTTTTATTAATAGTACACTTTATTTTACCATATTCTTTAGTTATCATGGTAATTTGCTGATTTTTCCATTTTTTTATCTGCGTTATCTGCTTAATTTTACACATTTTTCATTTACTATAATTATACTATACAGTCAAACTGTAATATATAAATAAAATATTTTCCTTTAAAGAAAAAATATAGTAGAATATAGTAAAACGTAAAATTACAAAAGGAGAGTATAATGGATCAAACTGGCGTAAAAAAGCGGTATGAAGAACTAAAAGGTCTTATCCAAAAATATAATGAATATTACTATGAAAAAAGTGAATCACTTGTTACTGATTATGAATACGACATGCTTCTAAAAGAGATGGAAAACATGGAGAAAGAACATCCCGAATTCAAAGATAATGTTTCTGTAACAGAAAAAGTGGGTGGAAGAGCAAGTGGAAAATTTTCTAAAGTAGTACACAAAGTCCCTATGCTCAGCTTGTCTAATACTTATAATATAGGTGAAATAGAAGATTTTGATAAAAGAATCAAGAAAGTTATCGGCGAAGATGAGGAAATCGAATATGTACTGGAATTAAAGCTTGACGGACTTAGTATAAGTATTCAGTATGAAAACGGTGAATTAACAAGAGGAATTACCAGAGGTGACGGAGAAATCGGCGAGGATGTTACCGAAAATATTATGCAGATTGATTCTATCCCAAAAAAGCTAAAAGAGCCGGTTACCCTTGAAGTAAGAGGAGAAATTGTACTTCCTATATCAAACTTTAATAAAGTAAATAAAATGCGTGAAGAAGCCGGTGAAGATGTATTTGCCAATCCGCGTAACGCAGCTTCCGGAACTATCAGACAGCTGGAGAGCAGTATTGTAAAAGACAGAGGTCTTGACTGTTATCTGTATTTCCTTGTGAATGCACAGAATTATAATTTGCAGAAACATTCTGACAGTGTAAAATATCTTGAAAAACTTGGATTTAAAACTACAAAAGTTTTTGAAATATATAAAGATTTTTCGCTGCTTGAAAAAGCAATTGAAAAATGGCATATTGAAAGAGAAAAACTTGATTTTGAAACAGACGGACTTGTTATCAAGCTTGATGAATTTGCCTATTATGAAAAACTCGGTGCTACCACAAAAAGCCCAAGATGGGCCATTGCGTATAAATTTCCTGCGGAAAAAGCAAAGACAAAGCTTCTTGACATTACTTTTCAGGTAGGAAGAACAGGGGTTATTACACCTGTTGCCGAGCTGGAGCCTGTGGAGTTATCAGGTTCTGTTGTCAGACGAGCCAGCCTTCATAATTTTGACGAGATAAAAAGAAAAGATATAAAAATCGGCGATTTTGTATATATAGAAAAAGCTGCCGAGATCATACCGCAGGTCATAGAGCCTGTTATCAGCGAGAGAACAGGCAGTGAAAAGGAAATTGAAATGCCTGAAAACTGCCCGAGCTGCGGGCATAAGCTCGTAAAAGTGGAAGATCAGGTTGCTATCAAATGTATAAATCCTGCATGCCCGGAAATTATAAAAAGAAAAATAGAGTATTTTGTATCAAGAGATGCTATGAATATCACAGGACTTGGTGAAAAAATAATAGAAAAGTTTATTGAACTGGGAAAAATAAAGGATATTGTAGACATCTACAGCCTTCATGAATACCGTGAAGAACTGGAAACTCTTGAGAAAATGGGTAAAAAAAGTGTCGAGAATCTTCTGAACAGTATTGAAGAAAGTAAAAAAAGAGAATACAGCAAGGTATTATATTCGCTTGGTATACCTTTTGTGGGGAAATTTACTGCTAATCTTCTTGCTAAAGAATTTTTGAATATTGATAACCTGAAATCCAAAGATACGGAAGACCTTTTGGAAGTCAAGGGGATCGGAGAAAAGGTCGCACAATCAGTGAATACATTTTTAAACGACGAAAATAACTGGAATCTCATAAATAAGCTGAAAAGCACAGGATTGGACTTTGAGGAAGAAGAAGTATTTATTGAAGATAATCCGATAAAAGGAAAAACATTCCTTGCCACAGGAAAACTGGAAAAGTACACGCGTGATGAAATAAAAGATATGATTGAAGCAAAAGGCGGAAAATATCTTTCAGGTGTCTCAAAAAATCTGAATTACCTTATCGCCGGGGAAAAAGCCGGAAGCAAGCTGAAAAAGGCAAATGACCTTGGTGTTGTTGTTCTTGATGAAGATCAGTTTGAAAAAGAATTTTTGGAAGAAAAATAGAATAATTTCAGGGCTGTATCATTTTTGATACAGCTTTTCGATTCTCTTAAATAAAATAAAAGTTTTATATTGAAATATATAAAAACACTATAAAACCCGAAATATCTTAAAATTATATAGCTACTCCCAGATATTTTTCTGTCTTTCATAATATACATAAGTCTAATTAGCTGTAAATGTTGACTTTTTCTAAATTTGTTATATAATTAGGTGTTTGGTAGTAACTCTGATTTTTCAGATTCTTTATATATTTACTTTAAAAATTTGTAACTAAAAAAATCATAAACTTACTATGGAGGTTTTTTATGATAAAAGAAATAAAAATATACAAAGGCGACATCATATTTTGTGCGTCCCCTGATAAATTTACAACATTGGAAAACGGATACATTATAACAGAAAATAATAAAATTAAGAAAACTGTTTGTGAACTTCCTTCTGAATATTCTGACTGCGAAATTTTAGATTTTTCAGGAAATCTTATTATTCCCGGATTTGTAGACATCCATCTTCATGCACCGCAGTTTGAAAATCTGGGACTGGGCTATGATAATGAGCTTCTTCCGTGGCTTGAAAACTATACATTTCCTGAAGAAGCCAAATTCAGTGATACTGAATATGCAAAAATTATCTATTCAAAGTTCATAAAAGCATTATATACACACGGGACAACAAGAAGCGTAGTTTTTTCTTCGCTTCATCTGGAATCCACAGAAATACTGGCAGATTTATTCCTTGAATCAGGTCTCGGAGCATATGTGGGCAAGGTAAACATGGACAGAAATTCTCCGGAATTCCTTACCGAAAATTACGAAAAATCTCTTGAAGAGACGGAATATTTTATAAAAAAATACAATAGCCCTGACAGTCTTGTCAAACCAATAATTACACCAAGATTTGTTCCCACGTGTACTCCGGAATTAATGGAAGGTTTATCAAAACTCTCTGAAAAATACAACATTCCGGTTCAGTCACATTTGTCGGAAAATCTGTCAGAAATTGAATGGGTAAAGGAGTTACACAAAGAGATAGGAAGTTACGCAAAAGTTTATGATCATTATAAAATGTTTGGAGACAGACCTACGATAATGGCTCACTGCATACATAATACCAGTGATGAAATAAAATTAATGCAGGAAAAAGGAGTCTTTGTGGCTCACTGCCCTACTTCAAATTTTAATCTTTCCAGCGGAATAGCTCCTGTTAGAAAGTTTCTGGACAGCAGTGTAAAAGTAGGAATAGGAACAGATATAGCCGGAGGTCATACTGTGTCTATGCCGGAAACAATTGTTGCTGCTATACACGCTTCAAAAATGTACAATGTCTACGTCGACAGGTCTTTTCATTCCCTGAGTATATCAGAAGCCTTTTTTCTGGCTACAAAGGGTGGAGGAGAATTTTTCGGAAAAGTGGGAAGCTTTGAAAAAGACTATGAATTCGACGCTTTGATTGTTAATGATACTGAATTAAACGGAAACAGCAGAAAAAACCTTCAGGACAGACTTGAAAAATATATTTATTTTGGTACAAAAGAAGATATCAAAAAAGTGTTTGTTTCAGGAAAAGAAATAAACCGAAACAGATTTTAACCATAAAAAAACTGTCTCGGCTCTCGGTGTAAAATTGTACCCCGACAGCTCGGACAGTTCTTTTTATATATTCTTCTAAGAAAGTATGAATACTTCTAGTGTTTATTATGGATATCAGTCCAGTTTTCCGAAAATTTCTTTTGCTGCGGCAAAATCTGCCTCATTTGGATGTTTTGCTGCCTCTGCCCATCTTGCTTCTCTTTCAGGCGTCGGAGCATGAGGACCGTTTGATCCCATTTTTCTCATTGTTTCTATAATTCTAGGGTCTATTGCACCTTGACATATAAATTCCGCAATTACTGTATTATTATTTACTCTTAATGCATCGCTTATTTTTTCCACACATTTTTGTGCATGTTCAGAATCAGGATAAGCTCCTAAAGTTCCAAATGTTCCTACTTTTTTATCTTTCAGAGATTCCATGAATTTTTTTGCTTCTTCATTTGCCTCTCCTTTATCTACCCAGTATCCTACGAATATTCTGTCATATCCTTCTGCCCCGTTTACATTTTTTATGTCCATTATTTCTTTTTCACCGCTTACAGCTTCAAATACAGCTTCTGCTACTTTTTTAGTGTTCCCCGTTAATGTTGAATATGTTACAAGTGTTTTCATTCTATTCATCCTCCAAACTAATTGAAATTACTTCACGCCCGATCGTATTACCCCAAAATAACCCGTCACCTTTTAATTCTATATAATCTTTGTTTACAGTCATTAATTCCTTATTTTTCAAATCTTCAAGCAATTTATGAATTTTATCAAATGTACCATTAGATACGAATTTCTTTATGTCATCAAAATATACCTTCGGATACTGAAATAACCCGCTTAAATCTTTTATTTTCTGTTCTTCGTCACTGCTGTATGAAAAGAACTGTCTTTCATAATTCATTCTGAACATATCATAATTCCCCAGTTTTCCTCCGGCCCCAAGTCCTATAGGAAGAATGTCTGTTCCTTTATTAGACAGAGTAATATACTTATATTTATCTCTGCCTTTTCTATTTATTTTGGTAATCTCCAGTATTTCATAGTTTCCTGTATCCAGAAGCGTGTTCATAAATGTATTATGCAGTTTTCTATCTGTTTCAAGTTTATAATCCAGATGAAACACATCATCTTTAATATCCTTCGACATTTGAGAACCGTCATGAATCATCAGCGAATAAAAACTTGAGCTGTCTATATCCAGACTATGTACAATTTCTGCATCTTCTTTTACTTCTTCCGGAGTCTGGTCAGGATAATTATAAATAATATCCACACAGACAAGTCCTTTAAATTTTGTTTTTATTTCTTTCAGTCTGTTTACCACTGTTTCTTTATCATAAGTTCTGTTTAATATTTTTCTTCCCCTGTCGGAAAAAGTCTGAATACCAATACTTAATCTGTTTACCCCGAGTCTCTCCATTACTTCCAGTTTCTCGTCAGTAAGATTGTGAATTGTTGTTTCAAAAGTAAATTCACAGTTATCTTTCAAAGTAAAATTTTTATTTATTGATTCGAGTATTCTTTCAAGCTGTCCTGCTTTGAAAATAGTGGGTGTTCCCCCGCCAAAATATACTACTTCCAGTTTCTTATGTTTCATATAATTAGTCGCACCATATTTTTCAAATTCGCTTATCAGAAAATCCGTGTACTCCTCAAGGTCATTATCCAGCTGTTTTCTGTTCAAATTACAGAATGAACAGATTTTATCACAAAAAGGAGTGTGAATATACAAAATTCCTGTTTCATTTTTTGGTTCTGAATCAAAAAGAACTTTCACCTCATCCGGAGCTACCATTCTTTTTGAAGCCTTAAATTTCGTCCCAATGATTGATTTTACATCATGATGTGACTTAAAACGCTTTTCAAACATATTTTTCCTTTCTCTCTATCTTCATCTGCTTTATTTCATATTTTCATGTCCTCTGCCAAGTTTATCCGAAGTAAGCTGTTCCATTTCACCGTTTTCAGATATTGTATATGCCTGTCCGAATCCTTTTACAAAGCTTCCTTCAAGAAGTACCAGTTCCACAAGATGAAAATCAGTCATATCTCTCATTACCTTCATTGTACTTCCTGCTTTTTCTTCAAAAGCATCCATTATTTCCCCGAATTTTTCATCTCTTTCAAGGAAAACAGCACGGGCATTGAATCTCACACGTTGTCTTGCAGTAATGGCTTTGGCTTTTGCCTCATCTTCCAAAAATAAAAGTTCAAGTTTTCCGTTACTTCTCAAATTATCATAGTGTGCACCTATTTTACTGATATAAATATAATTCTTATCTTCATGTCTTAAGTAAGGAGCATATGTTACATTCGGATTATTTTCCGCATTTACAGTCCCTAATACTACAGAACCAAACTCAGAAATAAATTTTACTGCCTCATTTACTGTTTTTTTTTCTTCCCCCAAAGCCGCTCTGGCTGTTTTTAACATACTTATTAATTCAATTCTCACTTCGGCAAGTTCTGTATCTTTAGTAAAAGGTACAAAAACCTCCTCAGCTTCATTAACCAGAATTTTCATTCCTTTATTATCTACATCAAGCATTTTTGCATTATTTACATTTTCTTTTCCGTTATGGTGTCTTACCAGAACCATAAGAGCATCCATATGATCTTCATTCATATGATTTATTATTGAATTTTTCATTTTATCACTCCTGTTCTATTCGGCAAGAGTATATGTAATTGTTACACTGCATTTTGTAATTGTTTTGTCTATTACATTTACTCTTATTCCGCTTGCTGCATTTCTTGCCAGTTTCTGTGCTTCGGCATTTCC
Organism: Sebaldella sp. S0638; assembly: GCF_024158605.1. Taxonomy (NCBI): domain Bacteria; kingdom Fusobacteriati; phylum Fusobacteriota; class Fusobacteriia; order Fusobacteriales; family Leptotrichiaceae; genus Sebaldella; species Sebaldella sp. S0638. Next base: position 57,969 of record NZ_JAMZGM010000010.1, read on the forward strand.
ACCGCTGACTCCTGAAATATTCAAATTACCGTTTGCAGTAAAAGATGCACTCACAGAAACTCTTGTTCCAGATGGTATGGTCAATGTCTGGGCTCTGGTTAATTTGATTTTGGGATTCGATACCATTTTGTAGCCTTTCCCTTTGACACAACCATATGTTTTACCTGAATTCGAACCAGTTCCTGTGCCTGTACTTGCTCCAGTCCCGCTGCCTGTCCCTGTTCCTTTTCCAGTACCTGTTCCCCCGCCGGTTCCACTGCCGCTGCCAGTTCCTGTACCTGTGCTTGTTCCGCTGCCGCTGCCTTTTTCTGAGCCGGTATTTCCTGACGCTGAAACAGAGTCTGAAGTTTTACTGCTTTTATCGGAAACTGATTCTGAAACAGATGATTTTTGGTTATTTGTCGAAACCTCTTTTACAGTCTCTTTTATCTGTTTGTTATCTTTAATTTTTTCCTGTTGTTGAACCACTTGTTTCTCTTCTGTCCGAGGGCTGCCTCCACTGCCTCCACCGCCCCCGGCGGACTCTGTACTGCCACTGCCTTCATCCTCTGCTATGGTTTCCACACTTTCAAGGCTTACGGCTATTATATTATCCCCTGAATCGGCTGCTGCTTTCTGTGCTATGGGAATAAACAATACTATGACAGTTAATATAATTGAAATCACATAAAATTTCATTTTATACCTCTACTTTAAATTTTTGATTTCTTCATACAGGTTCATAGTTTCATCCACTATTCTGGGCGAACCTCTAAGCAGAGCCTGTGAGTTTACTTTTATTATGTTTTTATTCTTTACTGCATTTATATCTTTTAACTGAGGATTGGCAACCAGTATTTCATCTTCACTGTTCACTCCCAGTCCTATAAGAAGAAAATCAGGATTTTCATCTATAATATATTCCGGAGTAAGTATTGGTCTTTCTCCGCTTACTTTATCCGTTAGATTTTCCACACCATAAAGTTTCAAAACTTCTCCGGGCAGTGATTTATCACCAAAAGCCATCATAGGCGACGACGAGTAAATAAAAGCTCCTTTTTTATTAAGAGGTTCTGATTTTTTTATTTCTTCTAGTTTCCCCTTTTTTTCTGCAATTATTTTCTGTGCTTCTTCTTCTTTGCCGATTAATTTTGCCACTTCAAGAAAATTATTAAATATATCATCAAAGCTGTTTGCCGGGAATGATGCGGTTTTTATCCCGTGCGGCTCTAGATCTTTAGCCAGTCCTGTGGAATGTATACTCAACACCACTAAATCAGGTGAGAAAGATATTATTTTCTCCAATGACGGCTTTGCCAAAGTTCCCACATCAGGAAGATCCTTTGTCTTATCCTCAGGCCATATTCCAGTAGTCTGTGAATGTGCCACTGCCACTATCTTATCTTCTGCCCCTAAAAGGTACAGCATTTCTACTACTGCCGGATCCAGCACAACTATTTTTTTATATACTGTAGTTTCTTTTGCAGCTTCTTCTTTTGTTCCTGATTCTTTTCCGCAGGAAATTAGTCCCAGTGTTCCCAAAACTACAATAAGAAACATTATTACTCTCTTTTTGTACATCTCTTCCTCCTTTTTCTATTCCGATGCTATATCATTATCAGATATAACACCGATTTATAACTTATGCGGTAATACATAAGGATAATCCCCGTTATTTACTATTTCACATTTGAAACCGTATATTTCCTCCAATACCTCTGATGTAAAAAGTTCTGTTGGAGTTCCTGTATATCTTACTTTGCCGTCTTTTAAAAATATAATATTATCACAGTACATTGCCGCAAGATTAAGATCATGAAGTACCATTACACCAGTGAGCTTTCCCTCTTTTACAAAATGGGAGGTAAGTCTCATTATCTCAAGGGCATAATTAATGTCAAGAGCTGATGTAGGCTCATCCAGAAGCAGAATTTCCGGCTCCTGAACCAATGCTCTTGCCAGAAGAACTCTTTGGAATTCTCCTCCTGACAATGAAAATGCAGACCTGTTTCTGAATTTTTCCAGTTTAAGTATTCTTATTACGTCGTTTACTATTTTATTATCCTTTTCCTCAAAGCCTGCCCAGCTGTTTTTCATATGTGCTACTCTGCCCATATAAATAACATCTTCCACTGTAAGCGGCATGGAAAGAGACGATTTCTGCGGTACAAACCCCAGTGTTTTTGCCAGTTCTTTCTGCTTGTATTCTTTTATATTTTTATCTTTAATTTCTATAATGCCGTTTTCCGGCTGTAAATATCTCAGTATATTCTTAAGAAGCGTCGACTTTCCGCAGCCGTTAGGGCCGAGAATTCCGGTAAACTCTCCTTTTTTTATATCAATGTTTATGTCATTCAGAATGCTGTTATTATTATAGCTGAATGACAGCTTATCCACTCTTATATTGTGTTTCACTTTTTATCCTCCCTTTTTACTTCTCATAGCAAGATATAAAAAGAACGGTGCGCCGAAAAACGACGTAACGACTCCGATTGGTACTTCCACAGGTGCAATTATGGTTCTTCCAATAGTATCACAAAAAAGCAGAAAAACTCCGCCTCCCAGGGAAGCAAGGGGTATCAGCTTTGTATTGCTGCTGCTCTTAGTTAAAAGTCTCATCGTATGCGGAACTATTAACCCCACGAAACCTATCATTCCTGTAAATGCTACAGAAAATCCCACAATTAACGAAGAAACTATCAGCATTCTTTTTTTCAGTTTTTCCACATTTACTCCCAAGGCATGCGCTTCTTCATCTCCGCTGAGAAGCAGATCCAGCTCATGTCTTTTGGCAAAGAAATAAAATACGGATACCATCAGAGGAAACAGCAGAATTACTATTTTCGACCATGAAGCCGATCCCAGATATCCCATCATCCATGTTACTATCTTAAATGAATTCTCTCCTATAAGGTACATTGCAAAAGATGTAAAGGCTCCCAGAAAAGACGATATTGCAATTCCGATTATCAGAAGTGTCGTAATATCAGACTTATTTCCGGATTTTGATAATTTGAAAATGATAAGAGAAACTACCACAGATGTTACAAAAGCCAAAACACCATACATAATATCAGGCAAATTAAAGACAAAGGCTAGTACCGCCCCGAAAGTGGCACTAGCTGCTATACCTATTATATAAGGATCCGCAAGAGGATTTTGAAAAACTGTCTGTACTACTGTTCCCGAACTGGATAACAGCATTCCTATAAGTACAGCCATCAAAATCCTTGGAAGCCTTACATTTACCAGTATTGTCTTCATTGATTCACTTAAGTCTCCCCCCATTCCCAGAAAGTATTTCACGATTCCTGTTTTTGGAATCAGAACACTTCCTGTGGAAAGAGAAAATATAGAAATCATAAACAACAGAACTATCAAGATAACATAAATCTTTCTAGTACTAGAATGCATATCTCACTCCTACATAATAATTGATCTCGTCTGCCGGTTTGTACTCAGTTACACCTGTGCTTGTACTAGTACTTTGGTATGTATTATACTTTTCATTGAAAAGATTGTTTACTCCGGCTATAATTCCGATTCCGTTTTCAAAGTCATAACTTACTACGAAATCTGTAGTGCTGTACGCATCTATTCTTTTTCCTGCAGCATCTTCTGCTTTTCCGTAGTAGTTAAAGTTTAATCCGGCATTTAGATTTTTGATAATTTCATATTTTACTCCTATAGTAGCTTTCATATCTGAAACATAAGGAATATTTTGTCCTTTTTTGCTTCCAGAAGTTATTTCAGCATCTATATAAGCTATTGATTCATTTATCGTAACAGGCCCGAAGTACTGCTCTGCAAATGCTTCGATTCCGTATCTTTCTGTTTCGTCAAGGTTATAGAATTCCCATCCTACACCATGTCCGCTTGTGAATACCTGCGAAATTTCATCTTTTGTTTTTGTATAGAATCCTGTTAATGAAACATATGAACCAAATACCACATCTTTCATACCTATTTCATATGTATCATAAGTTTCAGATTTCAGATCATTTAAGTAATATCCTGTTAAAGGATTTTTGTTTGTAAGCTGTGTCGGCGTAGGTGACAGGAATCCATGCTCATATCTTGCATATACGTTTCCTGTACCTCTGTACAGATAATTCAAAGCTAATTCCCATGCACTGTTACTGTCATTATCATCTTTGTTAAGCGAATAAGTACCGTCTGATCTGTCTATGCTGTATTTAGCCCATTCTTCTCTGAATCCTGCGATGATCTGTAAGTTATCCAGAATATTATGCTTTTCTAAGATGTACACACTGTTTGTCACTTTTCCAAGATCTACGTCTGTTTTACTCATTGTTGCACCTGATGCAAGTATCGAGTGGCTTTGTCTTTTCATATCATTGTCTAAGTAGTTATATCCTACGATTAATTCCCCTCTTGAGTAATTATATTTACCTTTTAGGTTTATACCGAATTTCTCGTCATCAAATAATCCGTTTGAAGTATAAGATATTGATCCCATTTTAGCATTCTGTTTTGTCTTAGTTTCATCTTCCTGCCAGTATGCAGTAGCATCGATTCTAAGATTATCAAGTACATTTATTCCATAATCAAGTACGAATTCTGTTCTTGTTTCATCATAATCTGTAAGTGATGAACCTGACTGCTGTCTGTCCTGATCCATCTGAGCCTGCGTAAGAGACCCTACTGATGTTCCGTCTTCTGTAAATCTGCTTCCTTTGAATGTTAATGTCTGTCTGTCAGTAATGTCATATCTGATTCCTGCTGCCCAGTAGTCATTTCTGAATTCTTCCTTGTCTCTGTATCCGTGTGAATCTCTTCCGCTGTAGTCAAAGTTCAGGTATAACTGGTCATTTACTTTGAATCCCAGATAAGCATTAGCATTCTTATCATAGTGAGAACCATATTCCGCACCTATTTTCCCGCCTGTTTCAGTAGGTTTTTTAGTAATGATATTTACTACTCCCCCTACAGTTCCGTTTCCGTAAAGTACAGCTCCTCCTCCGGGAATTATTTCTATTCTTTCAATGTTAGATACTGCTATTGTATTAATAGGAGTAACTCCGTGAGAAGTATCAAGAAGATTCATCATTACCCCGTCCACAAGTACCTTTACTTTTGATACGGCTTTATCTCCCTGACCTCTTATGTCTATACTTGCTCCCCCGCCGGCATCTACGAATGTAACACCCGGTGCGTCGCTAAGAACTTCCTGAAGGTTCTTATACCCTTTCTTCTCTATATCATCTTTTGAAATTACAGTAACATTTTTTACCTGTTCCTTTACTGTACTTTCAAAACCTGTAGTTGTTGTTATATTTTCGTCCAGCCTGATTTCACCTGTAACGACAACATCTTCGTTAGCATTTGCAAGTAAAGCAATAGCCAATAAACTTAAAATTGCAATTTTCTTAAACATTTTTCCTCCTATATAAATTTTTATTATACACCTGTAGATTGTATATTAAGATTAATATCCTTTATCCCCGCATTTTTCAATTTTCCCATAAGTTCTATTACCATTCCGTATTCCAGTTCTTTATCTGCTGTAAGGGTTATATTTTTTTCTTTTATGTTTTTCAAAAACGACACTTCAGATTCAAGATTGTTTACATCTATTTTTTTCATGACATTGTCGACTTTCAAAAAATATTCTTTATTTTTATTCAGTAAAATTTCTACTTTCTGCTCTTTTGTGTCTGTTTTTTTCATCTCTGATTCAGGTACATTGATTCCCAGATGACTGTAAGTATTAAATGTAGTAGCTACCATGAAGAATATAAGCATTGTGAAAATAATATCTATCAAATTCAGCATGGATATCTCCGGTCCTCTAGTTCTTCTTCTGTGTCTCATATTTCTCATAGACTTCTCCTTGATTAAAAACCCTAAAAGAATTTTTTATTCCGTTGTTTTTATTCTGCATGCTGTTCGTAAGATACACCGTCATTCTTTCTACTTCCATCAGTACACTGTCTATTCTTCTGTCAAAGAAGTTATATGCAATAAGTGCCGGAATTCCTACTATCAGACCAAAAGCCGTAGTATAAAGAGCTTCTGATATACCTGCTGCTATTACTGCAGAATCTGCTCCTCCTGCTCCTGACATCCCCTTGAACGCCATGATCATCCCTGTTACTGTTCCAAGCAGTCCCAGCTGAGGCGATACAGTCGCAACTATATTTAAAAGCCACATCCCCTTTTCCAGTCTTGTAATCTGTTCCAGAGTAGTTTCTTTGGCTATTTCTTCCAGATAACGCGGGTCAAAATCCACCCCTTCGTCCTCTTCAAATGTTTCCAGAGTATTTTTTATTGTTTTGGCAACGGAATTTTTCTTTGTATCGCAGAAACTTATGATCTCTCTTTTATTTCCGTTCTGGATAAGCTTTATGAGATTTTTTTTAAACTTATCAGTCATGTCCTTTTCATTTTTCAGAAAATACCATGTTTTTTCCAGCAGTACAGCTATACCGCACACCAGAGCCAGCAATATAGGCCACATAAAAATACCGCCGACAATTAAATAATTCAATATCTTCATTTTCCACTTCCTTTTTGTTTTGAATAACAAATTATTTACTTTCTTTATATTTTTTTATTTAAATCAATTATATTGATATTCAAACTAAATGTCAATATTTTTTATTTAGATACTATAAAATAAGTAAAAAAAAATATTTTTTGTATATATAAACTTAAAAATATAATATATTGATAAACTAAATAATTTTGCTATTACAGTGATATTTATATAATCAAAGTATAATAAAATTTCATATACATAATATATTTATAATACTTTTCGCCATAAGTATTTTGAATAAAAGAGAATACATTATTCTTTGTATATCTAAAATATATCTTTTTACAAAATTTTTCTTTCTTAAAATTTAAATGTGCTATAATCATATAAAGAGTATAATTTTTTTGAACAAAATCTGACATTGTGGGTGATTATATTGAAGAAGCTGAATGTTACCGACTACAAAGCGCTTGAAGAAATAAGGATAAATAATAAAATTTCCAGAATAAAATTATCAGGAAGCCTCGATCTTACACCTGCTGCTGTTACCAAAATAATAAAAAAACTTAACGGGCTGAATCTCATTGAAAATAACAATATCTTGAAATCTACCGGAGGAAGACCTGAAAAAAGCCTGAAAATAAATCATAAGTATAAAATGATTCTCGGGATAAACTTCGGTCCTGAATTTATAGAAACAGCACTTAGTTACCTTGACGGCGAACTTCTTTATATGAAAAGAAGAAATTTTTATATCCGCAGTCAGGAAAAAATTCTGCGTATACTATTTGAGGAGATAGACAGTGTTCTTGAAGAATACAATAAAGATGACATTCTGGGTATAGGTCTCGCCCTTCACGGCACTGTTAACAGAGAAAAGGGTGTCTCTATATTTTCTCCGCACTTTGGATGGAAAAATCTGAATATTCAGGAGTTAATAGAAAAAAAATATTCTCTGCCCGTGATTATTGATAATGATGTAAGAGCCATGGCTATAGCCGAACATGAATTCGGACGGGCACAGAATATTGATAATTTTCTGGTGATACATATAAGCAATGGAATAGGCGGCGCTATCTTTCTAAATGGTAAAACCTACGAAGGAGCCGACTTCAGCGCGGGAGAAATCGGTCATATTACTGCCGTGGAGAATTCTTCCCGAAGATGCAGCTGTGGAAAATACGGTTGCCTGGAAGCAGAAAGTTCTGATGAATCCATAAAAAACAAGGTTCTCACAGAACTGGAAAAAACACAGGAAAAAGTGGATATTTCGTTAAAAATAGAAGATATATATAAAATGGCTGCTGAGAAAAAAGAACCTTATTTGAGCGTAGTAAAAAATTCTTCTTACGAAATAGGAAAAGCTGTGGGAAATCTGCTGAATATACTTAATATAAAACTCGTTATAGTAGCAGGAAGAATTGTAAATACAGACCTTTTATTTTTCAATAATCTGAACAAAGGAATAAAGAAGAATATCCTCGACGGCCTGGAAAAAGATCTTCATACAGTTCCAGCTAAACTATATGATTCCATAGGAATATACGGTGCTTTCTCCCTTGTTACCACTAATTTATTCAAAGGAAGAAAACTTATAAAATAGGAAAACAATAAAATAAGAAACAGCTTACTCCGGCATATTCAGTTTTTCTTCTGTTTCCTGTGCTTTTAGACTTTGATAATACAAAGCTGTGAATGTATCTAATATAGTATGCTTATAAATATTTAATTTTATATAGTTAAATAAGTTTTCTCATAAACTGGCAAGTCAAAATAAATAAAAAGCCGTTTTTGTTAAAAGTTAAAAAAGAACTTCAAAACCGAGTTCTTTTTTTTTGAAAAATCAATTTTATGAATTATAATTAGAACAAACAGAGGACTGTTATATACCCAAAATTCTTTTCATACAGATGAATACAAAATAAATTTTATTAATATATCAAATATAAAGTAGGTGAAAATATGAATTTAGATGAATTACAGGCGAAATTTAAAGATATTTTCAATAACAAAAATGAAAAAATCTTTTTTGCCCCGGGAAGGGTAAATTTAATTGGGGAACATACCGATTATAACGGCGGACATGTTTTCCCGTGCGCTATTACACAGGGGACTTATGCTCTTACCAGAAGTATTCCCGAACGTAAATTAAGGCTTTTTTCCCTGAATTTTGAAGATACGGGAATTATTGAAATCGATCTGGATAATATGAAATTTGATTCCAAAGATAACTGGGCAAATTATCCAAAAGGTGTTTTTCATCATTTAGAGCAAAAAGGTGCAAAATTTGATTCAGGACTGGAAATTCTATTTTTCGGAAATATTCCAAACGGAGCCGGACTTTCTTCTTCTGCTTCAATAGAGCTGGTTTCATGCATAATTGCCAAAAATACATACGGCATTGACCTTGATATGATTGAACTGGTAAAGCTTTCACAAAAGGTAGAAAATGAATTTATCGGTGTAAATTCAGGGATAATGGATCAGTTTATCATAGGTATGGGAAAAAAAGATACCGCTCTTCTGCTGGACTGCAATACGTTAAAATACAGATATGTACCGCTGATACTGGATGGTTACAGCATTATCATATCTAATACAAATAAAAAGAGAACACTTGCCGATTCCAAGTATAACGAGAGAAGAAGCCAGTGTGAAGCTGCGCTGGCAGATATCCAGAAAGTACTAAGCATAAAAAGTCTCGGCGAACTTACAGAGAAAGAATTTGAAAAATACAAACATCTTATTACTGATGAAACTAATATGAAAAGAGCCAGGCATGCTGTTTATGAAAATCTCAGAACGCTTGAAGCCGTAGAATGCCTCACTGCAAATGATCTTGAAAAATTCGGGAAATTAATGATTGCCTCACATAATTCACTGCGTGATGACTATGATGTGGCAGGTGTGGAACTGGATACGCTTGTGCAGGTAGCACTAAAACAGAAAGGTGTTATCGGTTCGAGAATGACAGGTGCAGGATTCGGCGGATGTACTGTAAGCATTGTAAAAGATGAAAATATTGATGATTTTATCAAAAATGTAGGAAAAGAATATCAGGAAAAAATCGGTCTGACAGCAGATTTTTATATTGCACATTCAGGTGACGGCGCACACGAAATACTCTAAATCATATATCATACTTTGAAAATACAAAATTCGGCTCTGCCGGATATCAGAACAGGAGAGATTATGGAATTAAGAATTTTTGAACTGAAAAGTCCGAAATTAAGAATAGAAATATTAAATTTCGGAGGAATAATCAGAAAAATCGAAACTCCGGATAAAAACGGGATTTTTGAAAATGTAGTTCTGGGATATGAAAATGTAGAAGAATACTATAAAAACCCCGACTATCTCGGTTCTTTAATCGGACGTACATCTGGAAGAATACAGAACGGGGAGTTTGTACTTAATAATGAAAAATACACTCTGGCTAAAAATGACGGCAGCAATAATCTCCATGGGGGAAACAAAGGTTTTAACAAAGTTTTCTGGGAAGTTCTCAGCTATACCGAAAACAGTATCCTTCTTTCTTATACAAGCCGGGACGGAGAAGAAGGATATCTCGGTACTGTGGAAGCCGAAGTGGAATACCGCATTGAGAACGAAGATGAACTCGTGGTGGAATATAAAGCAGTTTCTGATAAAGACACACTGCTTGATCTTACACAGCATTCATATTTCAACCTCAGCGGAAATTACAAAAGAACTTCACTTGAACATGATTTGAAAATTCCTGCATCATCTTTTGTAGAAATCGATGAAAGCGGAATGATTACAGATGTAGTAAATTCTGTAAAAGGCACTGCTTTTGATTTTAATATAATGAAAAATATCGGTCAAAATATAGATCCTCAGGACAAACAGATTCAAAATGCCTCAGGAGCCTATGACCACGCTTTTATATTAGATAACTCCCAAAATATAGAATTATATGATAAAATAAGTGGTAGAAAAATGACTGTAAACACTGATGCACCAGCTGTAATATTTTACAACTCCACTAAAATGGGAGAAAGTATGGAACTTACCGATGGTATCAGCTCACGGAGATTTCTCGGAGCCTGCCTTGAAACACAGCATGTTCCCAACGCAGTAAATTTCAGCGGCTTTGAAGTACCTGTGTTGAAAAAAGGCGACACATATAAGAGTAAAACTGTTTTCAAATTCAGTATTCAGGTCGGCTAAAATCTTTTCGCCTGAAGTATGGCAGCTTACCTGGTGATTTTCAGTATAGATTTTTTGTCTGCAAAAAGTACAGATATTTACAGTACAAAACTTTTCGGGAGGATTTTTAAAAATGAATATTTTAGTAATAGGAGGAGCCGGATATATCGGTTCACATACAGTAAATCTTTTGAAAAAGGACGGTTATAATCCTGTAATTTATGATAACCTGTCAAAAGGACATAAAGAGGTCGGTGAAATACTCGGCGTAAAATTAATCAGCGGAGACTTAGGGGATAAAGAAAAACTGAAACAGGTTTTTGCCGAAGAAAAAATAGAGATTGTAATGCACTTTGCCGCATTTATTGAGGTGGGAGAATCTGTTGTGTCCCCTGCAAAATATTACAATAATAATGTTTCAAAGGTTCTCGAACTTTTGGATGCCATGATCGAGTGCAATGTAAAATACTTTGTTTTCAGCTCTACTGCTGCTACTTTCGGTGAACCTCAAAGTCTGAAAATCAGCGAAACTCACCCTCAAAATCCTATAAATCCATATGGGAAAAGCAAGCTTATGGTAGAGGAAATTCTAAAAGACTATGATCATGCTTACGGATTAAAAAGTACCGTTCTCAGATATTTTAATGCGAGCGGTTCCGATGAAAACGGGTTAATCGGGGAAAGCCATGATCCTGAATCACATTTAATACCTTTGATTCTACAGGCGGCAAGCGGCAGAAGAAACAGTATAAAAATATTCGGGGCGGACTATAATACGAAAGACGGTACATGTGTGAGAGATTTTGTGCATGTTTATGATCTTGCAAAAGCTCATATCCTCGGAATGGAAAAAATGAAAAATGAAAATACAAGCTTGAACTATAATCTGGGAAGCGGCGAAGGATTTACCGTAAAAGAAATAATAGAAAAGGCCAAAGCTATTACTAGTGTTGATTTTACAGTAGAGACTGAAGGGCCGAGAGCAGGAGATCCCGCAGTTCTTGTAGCAGATTCAGAAAAGGCTGCAAAAGAACTCGGTTGGAAGCCGGAGTATAATCTGGATTCTATAATCAGCTCAGCATGGAAATGGGAGCTTAACAGAAAATATTAAAGCTTAAAAAGCTGAATTATTTGATCTTCACTATAAGAAATCAAATAAAAGGTAAAATATTAGGAGAAAAAAATGAATATTTTTTATGAAATCGAAAAACTGATTTATTACGGTCTAAAATATTCCCTTATTGAGGAGGAAGACAGAATTCTCATAAGAAATGAAGTTCTGGAAGTCTTGAAAATAGACGACTTCCAAGAGCTTTCAGATACTGAATTGTACACACTGAAAGAAGAACTGGAATCAGTGGAATATCCCTCTGAAATATTGGATAACATAATAAACTGGTGTATACAAAATAACAAAATGGAGAATACGGGGGTCACTTTTCAGGATCTTCTGAATTCCAAAATAATGGGAAGAATAATTCCCCGTTCTTCAGTAATAACCGATAAATTCTATGAACTTTATAAAAAAAACAGTTCAAGAGCGACTGAATACTTTTATGCTTTGTCACAGCAGAGCAACTATATAAGAACAGATCGTATAAAGAAAGACATTCGCTGGAAATACGAAAATAAATACGGAAAACTTGATATAACCATTAATTTTTCAAAGCCCGAAAAAGATCCTAAGGAAATAGCCCTGGCTAAAAATACTCCGTCAGGCTCTTATCCAAAATGTCTTTTATGCAAAGAAAATGAAGGATATGCAGGGAGAATCAATCATCCGGGAAGACAAAACCACAGAATAATCCCTTTGGAGCTAAAAAATGAAAAATGGTTTTTACAGTATTCCCCTTATATTTACTATAACGAACATTGTATTGTTTTATCTGAAATACATCGTCCTATGAAAATAGACAGGGATTGCTTTGAACGTCTTCTTGAATTCACGGAATTATTTCCGCATTATTTCATAGGCTCTAATGCAGACCTTCCCATTGTGGGCGGTTCTATTCTTTCACATGATCATTTTCAGGGCGGGAACTATATCTTTCCTATGGCCGAAGCAGAATTAAAAGAAAAAATCTCTTTTAAAAATTTTCCTGATGTAGAAGCAGGTATTGTAAAATGGCCGTTATCTGTAATTCGTCTGAGAGGGAAGAAAAATGACCTGTTGAATCTTGCTGGTATTATACTTGAAAAATGGAGAAGTTATTCTGATGAAGCCAATGATATACTTTCTCACACAGATTCAGAAAGACACAATACTATTACACCAATCGCAAGGTATAAAAACAACAGTCTTGAGCTGGATCTTGTTCTTAGAAATAACAGAACAACAAAAGAACATCCTTTGGGGATATTTCATCCTCACAGCGAGTATCATAATATAAAAAAAGAAAATATAGGACTTATTGAAGTAATGGGACTTGCAGTTCTTCCAGGCAGACTAAGCGAAGAAATGAGTATTATAAAAAAAGACCTCTTCTGTGAAAATGCACTGGAACTAATCAGCAATAATCCGGAAACTGCGAAACACACAGAATGGTGTAAAAAATTTATTATGAATCAGGATATAAATCCTGAGAATATTGATAAAATAATCAATGATGCCATAGGAGAAACATTTTCACTGGTATTGGAAGACTGCGGAGTATTCAAAGATACAGCTGGAGGAAACAGGGGATTTCATAAATTTATAGATTTGTGTAATAATATCTGACGGTATTTAAGTAAGAAATATTCAATTGTGTGGAAATTATAAAAATCCGGAGAGATTAAGAGCCGGATTTTTTGTTATATAAGGACAAAATTAATAAAATACTAATTTTTCATTCTCACTAAACCCTTTCATAATTCAAATATTTAATAGTCTTATTTCCATCTATTTTTAAGTCATTTTGCCATTTCAAAGTTGTAATCACCAAGAAAATTAATTTGTTCCCATTCTAAATAGGTAAATATGCTTAATAAAATTCTTGTCTCCATTTTATTACGATGTCTATATCATAAGAGGAAAAAGTATAATATTTTACAATCTTATATTCATTTATATTTTTTGATATTTGCGTAATTTCAATTCTTTGATTATTAGTAAGTAATTTTCCGGAGTTACCATTTTAAACTCCGGATTTGTTCATTTTACTAAAAATCTTTATTTTTGAGGTTTGTTCAATTATTTATAACCTTAACTGGGATTTTGCCTATAATATGAACAAGACCCAAAATAGCATATTATATAAATGATATAAGCATTGAATTTATTAATAAAAAAATATTTGGTAATAAATTTCAAAAAAATACACCTACCCCTATAATTTTAAACTTATTATTATTTTAATAAAAAACTTCTACAATATCTTTCAATAAGAAATTTTCTTTTTTCTTCAAAATATTAACCTCTAAATTATTAATTGCCTCTTCTTCTGACATCCCATAACCTCGAATTATCTCTACATTTTGTCCGTCATTTATATAACCTATATTAAAAATAGCTTCATACTCGTAATTTGTATTTTTATATAATTTTAAAACTCTAACTTTATGTCTAATTGCAGCTTTACTTTTTATTTTAAGACCATTTACATATACTGTATATTGTGCATGTAATTTTTTCAATAATTTCACTCTAAACACCGCCATATAATTTAGATAATAATTAAGTTTTTAAAACATTAATTTTACTTTATCTTTCCTATTTCCCATCATCAACATCATATTTTTATTTATTTTCAATGAATGATATAACTTATCTATTGCTTCTTTTTCAGTTACACCAGAACTTGCAAAATATGAATAATACTCATCTAATTTTATTTCATCCACAGGATCTGTAGTGCTATAGTAAAGTAGGAACACCAAAATCTAAACAATGATATAATAAAAAAAGAAAGAGGTGTTTTGAAATG
>NZ_JAMZGM010000011.1 GCF_024158605.1 Sebaldella sp. S0638
ATCAAGGATCACAGTTTACTTCTTGTAATTTTTCTTTATTTTGTAAAAAAAATGGTATTGTTCAAAGTATGAGTAGAAAGGGAAATCCATGGGATAATGCTCCTATGGAGAGATATTTTAATACTTTAAAACAAGAACTTATTTATCTTAAAAATTACAAATCTAAAATGGATTTATATACTGATATAGAAGATTTCTCTTATGTCTGGTACAACAGAAAGAGACCTCATACTTTCAATGGGTTTATTACTCCTTACCAGGCTAGATTCAATTTCTTTGGATCCTAATGTTCCCATTTTGCTTGACCATTACATTGCATGTACAAATCTTTCAACTCTTTATTTCTTTGATTTAATACTTTTTCAATTAACTTATAGTTGCTATCATTTGAAAGACCTTTATTCATATTTTTAGTCATATTATTATAAAGTCTCTCATATTTTCCTGTTTTTAATTCTGTTTCAGTCCCGGCATAAATATTTGCCATTGAGCTCATCGCTAGAAGCATCATTAATTTTTTATTTTTCATTTTAATCTGACCTTTCAAATTTAAGTTTTCTTTATTCTTAGTTTTTATATTGAATCATAATTTCCAAATACAAATATGAATTTCTAATTCTTTCTATGTAAATATATATTAAGCCTTAAAACATTCAATTCATTTAGAAAATACTTTTTATTTCATTTTAAACTACTAATGGTTAACTAAGAATTTATTTTAAAATTTGTACCACCCCTGGAAAACTGTTAAAATGAAGTCAGTTTTATGTGTAGAACGATACTTTTTATTTTGAAATATATTATACTTTTATTCAATAAAATTGTCAACATTAAATTTATATATCAGTAAATTATGTTTCATTTCTTTTAAAAACAATTATCGAAGATTAATAAAGTTTATCGGCAATATAATAAATTATATATTTTTTTACTTTACAAAAGTTATTTTAATTTATAAAAAAAATCGTGTAAAATAATAAAATTTTACACGATTTTCTAAAATAAAGTTATTATAAACCTTATCTATACTCCTGTTTTCTGTCTGTATTCAGTTCATTAAAATAATCAACAGTGCAGATCAAAGTCAATTTCTTTTTATCCTAATATTAAATTATTCATCTAAGCCCTGAAATTCAACATAACTATCCCTGCTATAATTATTGCTATTCCTGCGAATCCTGTCATTGACGGAAAACTTCCGTGCAGAAGAAGTAACTCTCCTATCAGCGCAAAAATCAGTTCCGCTGCTTGTGTAGATTCCACCGCAGCAAGTTTTTTGTGATCTCCGCCGGCGAGCTTTGTTGCCTTAAAAAACAATGTAGTTCCTATAATTCCGGCAAAAACAGCTACTATCAACGATCCTTCCAGCTGTCCCGCCGAAGGATATCCCCTTTTAAAATAAGCAATTACCGATAAAAGAATCCATGTCGGCATTGTACAAAGTATCATACCAAATATTCTCTGTACAGTACTAAGATGATCACCGCAGATCTGAAGCATTTTTCTGTTTCCGAGAGGATACGCCGCTGTGGATATTATCATCGGAACCATAGTCAGCAGTATATCCTTTATATTAATCTCTTTTTCTCCGCTAAACTGAACCAAAATCACTCCTGCAAATATGAGAACAGCATAAATAACCTGCTTTACAGGAATTTTTTTACTGTCAGATGTAAACGGAGTCAGCAGAATTCCTGCAAGAATAGTCATCTGCCACAGACAGGCTATAAGCCATGACGGTCCGAACTGTGATGCAAAACATATAAAACTGTAAAAAACGGTAAATCCTACATTTCCCCACAAGAACCATGCACCGGCATTCAGTTTTATTTCTTTTATTACAGGCTTTATTTCTTTTTTTATACCAAGCCAGATAAAAAAGAAAATAAAAATAAAAAAATGCCTCAAAATGGCACTCCAAAGCCAATATCCGCCTTCTATCCCCATCTTTCTGTTCAGTATAAATGTTGTTGAAAAAAAGAACGCCGCCAATATCCCTAAAAACAGACTCATATTACTCTCCCTTATTATGTTTATTATTTTATTCATTATAACACAGAGATTAATATAATTAAATTTTTATTTTAAAAAGACAGATTGTTTTGTTTGATAAAACAACCTGTCTGAAAATTTTATTTTAACAGATATCCAGTTTTGCCTGTGTTTTTCTGCCAAGTATATTATTTACATAGTATTTTCTTAATTCCACTGCCAGAAGCGGTACTACAGAAAGTGCTACAGCTGTTATCCAGTGCCACACACTCATGTCCGTGAGACCAAATGTATTTGCCAGCGGCGGTATTGCAGCTGCGAGAAATACTATTCCGAATGAAAGCATTGCACACCAGAATAAAAGTTTGTTTGACATAAAACCTGTTTTAAATATTGATTCACTGCTTCTTACATTAAATATATGAACTACTGATGACCACCCCAGTATTACAAATGCCATTGTCTGTCCTATTTCATATGACGGTATCATTCCGCCGATTTCCACTTCACGCCCTATATAAAAACCAAGAAGTGTAATAATAGTGAATACAACTGCCTGTCCGGCTATTTTCTGTGCCAGACCGTTTGAAAATATACTGGCGTTTTTAGGTACAGGATCATTATCCATTGCACCTTCTTCTATTTTTTCCCTGCTGAGTGAAAAGCCCGGTATTCCGTCAGCCACTACGTTAATTAGCAGCAGCTGTACCGCTGTTACAGGTACTCCCCATCCAAGGGATATTGCTATAAGCATTATGAATATTTCGGAAATATTACAGCTTAACAAAAAGTATGTTGTTTTTCTTATATTTTCATAAACTCTTCTTCCTTCTGCCACTGCATCTACAATAGTAGCGAAGTTATCATCTGTCAGTATTACGTCCGCAGCATTTTTGGATACATCAGTACCTGTTATCCCCATTGCAGCCCCTACATCTGCCGCTTTTAATGCCGGTGCATCATTTACTCCGTCACCTGTCATTGCCACTACTTCTCCGTTTGCCTGCCATGCTTTTACTATACGTATTTTATCCTCAGGGCTTACTCTGGCATAAACAGAATAATCCCTTACATTTTTTATCAGTTCTTCTTCTGACATTTTTGATAATTCGCGTCCTGTAACTGCTTTTTCATTATCAGAAAGTATTCCAAGCTCACGAGCTATTGCAGAAGCTGTTACTATATGATCCCCGGTAATCATTACTGTTCTTATTCCTGCTTTTTTAGCAGCAGCTACTGCTTTTTTGCTCTCAGGTCTCGGAGGATCTATCATTCCCACAAGCCCGGCAAGAATAAGATCTTTTTCTAATTCTCCGGCAGTGAGATTTTCAGGCATTTCATCATAAGTCTTATATCCCACGGCAATTACTCTCAATGCCTCTCCTGCGAAATCGTCATGTATTTTTTGTGCCAGTCCGCATGATTCTGTGGTACAATCAGCAGCTATTCTGTCAAATGCCCCTTTTGTAATAGTAAAGTATTTATCCTTATATTTATGTACAGTTGTCATTAGTTTTCTGTCAGAATCAAAAGGAATTTCAAATAATCTAGGCCATTCTTCTGAAAGCTCGGATTTTTTTATTCCCTTTTCATCAAGCAGTCTTATAATTGCAGTTTCTGTAGGATCACCTATTATTTTTGTTTCATCACCTGAACTATCTGCTTCTGCATTACTTGCAAGAGCCAGCATTCCAAGAATTCTCATTTCTTCATCATGAAAATCTTCCTCTGCTTTTTTAGCTTTTGTATCTATAGTCCATATTTTTTTTATTGTCATACGGTTTTGTGTCAGTGTTCCTGTTTTATCCGAACATATTACCGAAGCACTTCCTAATGTTTCTACTGCTGGAATACGACGTATTATTGAATTTTTTCTTACCATATTCTGAACACCGCCTGCAAGTGTTATTGTTACTATAACCGGCAGTGTCTCAGGTACTGCCGCCACTGCCAGCGATACTGATGTCAGTAACATTGTCATCGGGCTGTCACCCTGTAAAAGACCTATTATAAATACCAGTATACCTGCTGCTATAGCAATAAAGCTCAGTTTTTTTCCAAGTTCCGACAATCTTATCTGCATAGGAGTTTTTAGTTTAGCTGTATTGTTCAGAAGACCTGCTATCTTCCCCATTTCCGTCTTCATACCTGTACTTACAACTATTGCTTTTGCCCTTCCGTTTGTTATTAGCGAACCGGAGAAAAGCATATTTAATCTGTCTCCCAATGCTGAATCTGCGTCAATGACTGCATCAGGGTCTTTTTCCACAGGTACGCTTTCACCTGTGAGCATAGATTCCTCTACTTTCAATGCGCTGCTTTCCAGTATTCTGGCATCGGCAGGAATTTTATCCCCCGCTTCCAATACCAGTATATCACCGGGAACCAATTCCACAGCATCTATTTCTTCAATTTTTCCATCTCTTATTATTTTAGTTGTATGATTATTCAATCTTTTTAAAGCCTCTAAAGCTTTCTCAGCATTACTTTCCTGTTTTATTCCCAAAACGGCATTTAATATCACTATTGCTATTATTACTGCCGGTTCTGCATACCCATGTCCTGATGTAACCGCAAGATAAAGTGAAATTATAGCTGCAAACAATAATATTATTGTTGTAACCTCTTTTAACTGATGAATTATTTTTTCAAAAACAGTTTCTCTCTTCTCTTCATCAAATTGATTTAAGCCGGCCATACCCTGTATTTCCTTTACTTTTTCGCCTGTTAATCCGGTTCTCACATTTGATCCAAGCAATTTTACTACATTTTCTCTGTTTTCTGTTACGTATTTCATATTTCACCTCTCATCTATAATTAATAATCTTTCTAATACATCTGCAAGATAATCTATCTCCACTTCGTCTTTTTTAGGATGCCCGTACATTTTATTTTTGACTTTGTCAGCTGCAAGAAATAAAATAACACTGTTTACTATATACGAAATAGCTTCTGAATCTTTATGTGTCATTTTCGGTGTCAGCAAATCATCCAGTTTATTTTCCACTGATTCTTTCAGATATTCTGGGATATTAGGTTCCACCAGTTCCAGTTCCTTGCTTCCCAGTTCTTTTATGGTAATCATCATATAATCCTCATATTTTTCATATATCTCCATGATAAATTCACTGGCTTTATGTATCAATTCTCTCTTAGTTCCTATGATTTCACTGAAAAAACAGTCTATTTCACCTTTTATTTTATCAGTCTCTTCCTGTAATGCCTCATGAATCAGTGTATCTTTGCATTTAAAATTTTTAAATACTGTGGTTTCATTAACCTCTGCCGACTCTGCTATTTTTTTCGTAGTTGTTCCTTTTATTCCTAAATTTGCCGCTAAGCGCAGTGTCGCTTTAATTATCTTTTCTTTTGAAGTCATTTTCTTCTCCTCCATCTTCAACAGCAAGTGCTTACTTGCTTTTTTATTTTAACAAAAAAATATAATTTCTACAAATTAATTTTTATTAATGTAACATTTCATATACAAACATACCCTTTAAACATTGGTATTCATTATATAAAAAAAATTCAATCATAAAAATACAATGTTATTTATACACTAAGATTTTTATGAATAAACAGCTTTTCTTTCTATTACATTTATTATTTTATATTAAATTATAATATTTTATACATATAAAAAACATAAGTAAGCAATATAGAAATTTATTAATTTTTTCTATGTAAATCAAAAGGCTGTGTTATTTTCATCACAGCCTTTTCTCTAATATTTCATTTTTTGTATTTTATAATAATTTTTCATATAACTCTTTTCTTGGACTTGGAATTACAGTGGAATATACAAGGACTCCCATTTCTTTTCCCAGATCATTCCCGGCTTTTACCGCTTCATTTACTGCACCCACATCACCTGTAAATGTCACAAAAGACTTTCCGCCTATTGCAAATCCCAGCCTTACTTCTATCAGCTGTACATTAGCAGCTTTTACTGCTGCATCTGCCCCGTTTACAGCTGTAGTTACATCATAATATTCCAGAACACCAAGAGCACCCAGCTCGTCAAGTTCTGTTGTCCCGCTAATTGCCCTGACTACTTCGGGATGAACCCTTGATATCACGAGTTCATTTACTACTGTTTCCTGACCTGCTTCTACACCGGCTTTAACGGAAGATTCTACTGCGGCAATATCTCCTGAAACCATTGCTATAAATTTTCCGGGACATATAGTATTAGCCCTCATAAGTTCCACTTCTCCTGCTTTCATCATTACATCTGATGCTTCTATACCTCTGGCTATGCTGTTAAACTCTATCATACCAATTGTCAACACTACTTTTCACCTCTCTATACCATTCCGTCAATTTCTATATACAATTTCTCAATCTTAGATACAACTCCGTTTATACTGGCATGTATATTTGCTCCGAACTCATCTCTTCCCACTTCAGCTATTCTCTGACCTTCTATTACCCTGTCTCCTTCTTTTACCAAAGGCACAGCAGGTTTTCCTATATGCTGCGAGAGAAATATTCTTACTTTATCAGCTTTCAGTTCCTGAAGATCAGATATCTTATTATTATAATACTTGCTTAAATTAAGCCTTGCAATCAGTCTGTTTACAGGGATCTTTCGATAATCTCTCATTTCATCCGCCGCAGGTATTTCTTTGTCCCCTGTGTAACGCACTCCTTTTTCCCTGAATACGCCTTTTAGATACGTATTGGTAGATTTCGGAGAAATTCCCATAGGACAGGCAAATAATTCACATACATTACATTCACAGCATATCAAAGCTTCCATCAGGACTTCCTCGTCCTCTTCTCCCATTCCCATTGCCCTCATTACCCTGTGAGGTCTTAATTTATGACCTATCAAATATCTCGGACACATATCAGTACACATTCTGCACTGAATACACGCTGCACGGCTTTCATTCAGAATATGTGCCACGGGTCTTTCTTTTCTCTTTATTACATAGTGGTCTTCCGGAAGTATTATCAACGCACCTGTTGTTTTTATCACTGCCTTCTCTGCCAGTTCTTCCTTATGAACTATTTTCCCCATCATCGGACCGCCTTCTATTATGGCATAGTTCTTTATTTTTGTCCCTCCGGCTCTTTTTATGCATTCTTCAAAAGGAGTTCCTATAGGCACTTCTAGCATAATAGGATTATTTACTTCTCCCAGAACAGAAACATATTTCTTTGTTACAGGTTTTTCTTCTATTGCTTCATAGACATTAATAACCGTCCCTACATTCGAAACAACTGCATCCACATCCAGCGGAATCCCACCTGCGGGTATAGACTTTCCGGTAATATCCTTTACCATTATCTGTTCATCCCCGGCAGGGTAAAAATTTTCCATCAAAAACAGTTCAACTCTTGAATCCAGTTCTATTATTGTGTCGCTAAGTTTCTTAATTTCGGCTTTATATTTCTTTTTTAAACCAAGAACCACTCTGTCAGCTTTTAGATTTCCGGCAATTATTTCCATACCTTTTATGAGTTCATAAGTTTTATCCCTCATCAAAAACTTGTCTACCTCCAACAGCGGCTCACACTCTGCACCATTTACAATAAAAGTCCCTACCTCTTTTGTCATTTTCATATGTGTGGGAAATCCAGCTCCGCCGGCCCCTACCACTCCCGCATTGTAAACAGCATCTAAAAAATTCATCTTATCACCTACTCTTTATCCTCCGTTTTTTGATTTTTTTACTCACTAACTAAATTTTACCTCATACTTTTACAAATGTCCATATTTTTACTGTAATAATTTTACTTTGATTATAATAACAATTTTACTTTTAGCCTTTATTTAGTGCTTTTTTTGTAATTTCACAAGCATTTTCCCAGCTTTTTCATATCCGTTTTCCAAAGCCATTTTATAATATTTCTCTGATTTTTCATAATTTCTTTGTATATAATAAAGAGCACCGAGATTATACATTGCTGAAGCACATCCTTTTTCCAATGCTTTCATAAAACAGTCTTCCGCTTTGCCGTAATCTTTCAGTATGATATACAACGCTCCAAGCCCGCTGAAAGCACCTGTATCCTCTTCTTCCGCCGCTATTTCAAAGCATCTTTCGGATTCCTTGTATCTTTTTTGCTTCAAATATAAAAACCCCAGATTTTTCAGTGCTTCTATACTTCTGTTTTTTCTTATCTCCTGCATATATTTTTTTTCCCTGAAATTATCTGTTATTTTTTTTACCACGGGAATGACAACTATTATCATAAAAAAAGCTGGTATTAGTATTGTTTTTATAATCAACAGTCTTCTCCTTTTATTTATTTTTATAAATTTTATCGTTTTAAACTCTCCCTGAATTATTCGGAATTTTATTATACTCTTCTGTTTTTATGTATTTTAAATTAGGTAAGTATCATTTATTTTCCGCATAACACAATATTGTAAATACAAATTTTTCAATTCCTTATTTTGCTTTAAAAATCAAAGCTTTTATTTTCCATACTTTTATCTTGAATTGTAAATATTCTGAACGATAAAATTAATTTTACACCTGATATTACTTATAAAAATAATATTTATATGATTTTTTTACTTTTGATAATGCATTTATTTTTTTGTAAAGCCATTATACTAAAATCAAAAAAATAAATCAACTGTATAATTCTTTTTTACTATTCTTCACTTTTTTTTAATCATTAATTTCCATCTCCAAATTTTTGTATTACTTCTGGTACTTAATTATTATAAATAAAAAAGAGCAGATATGTCTGATATACTCATATTTGCTCTTTATATTTTATAAGGAAGTTACTATTTCATATTTCCTGCTATTTCTGAAGCTAGTTTTGCGTTATTATATACAAGCTGGATATTTGCCTCAAGGCTTTTTCCTTTAGTAATTTCTTTTATTTTAGCAAGAAGGAACGGTGTACTTTCTTTTCCTTTTATTCCGTTTGCTTCTGCTTCTTTTACTGCTTCCTCTATTGACTTGCTTATTTCGTTATAGTCCATTGAGTATTCCACAGGAATCGGATTTGCTATTACTACTCCTCCGTTTAATCCCATTTCCCATTTTGCAGTTATTATATCTGCCAGTTCTTTTGGACTGTCTATTTTGTAATCAAGGTCAAATTCGCTCTCTCTTGTGAAGAATGCAGGAAGTTTTTTAGTTTGATATCCTAATACTGGTACTCCGTGAGTTTCAAGGTATTCCAGAGTTAATCCAAGGTCAAGGATAGATTTTGCACCGGCACATATTACTGCTACATTTGTATTTGATAATTCCTCAAGGTCAGCTGAAATATCCATTGTTGTTTCTGCTCCTCTATGCACTCCTCCGATTCCTCCTGTAGCGAATACTTTTATTCCTGCCATTTCAGAGATTATCATTGTAGTTGCTACTGTTGTTGCTCCGTTTAATTTATTTGCCACGATGTAAGGAAGATCTCTTCTGCTTACTTTTATGATTTTGCTTCCTTCTTTTCCTAAAAATTCTATTTCTTCAGGAGATAATCCCACTTTTAATTTCCCGTTTAATATTGCTATTGTTGCCGGTATTGCACCTGCTTCTCTTATTACTTTTTCTACTTTCAAAGCTGTTTCATAATTCTGTGGAAATGGCATTCCGTGCGATATAATTGTTGACTCCAGAGCTACCACAGGTTTGTTGTTTTCCAGTGCTTCTTTCACTTCTTTACTTACTTCAAGGTACTTCATAAAATTTTTCATAGTTTCATCTCCTTAATTTTATTCTCTATGTTTTCTACTGATATTTTATCACTTATTGTATTTTCATCAAGAATAGTGAGTATACTTGCTCCTATTCCGAATTTTGCCGCTTCATCTATGTCTTTCCCCATAAATTCCGCATGTGCTATTCCTGCTACGAAGGCATCTCCTCCGCCTGTTACATTTACAGGTGTTACTTTAGGATTTTTTATTATTCCTTTTTTCTTATCGTTTATATAGTATACTCCGTCACTTCCAAGAGTTATAAATATATTTTTTATGCCGGCTTCAAGGAAAAACTTTCCTGCTCTGTCAAGATCAGAATCAGAATTTATTTTTATTCCTGAAAGCAGTTCTGCCTCTATTTTGTTCGGCTTTATTGTATGAAATCTTCCGATTATGTCTTTTACCTTCTCTGATTTCTTTGTAGATACTGTATCAAGCATTATTTTTGTTTTTGCATTGTAGTTCGTAATGTAATTAATAGTTTCTGTTTCCAGATTCGTATCTACTATTATTATTTCCGCACCTTCTATCTTTTTGTTTCTTGCTTTCAGATATTCAGGCTTCAGCTTTTTGAATATCTCCATTGAAGAT
Organism: Sebaldella sp. S0638; assembly: GCF_024158605.1. NCBI lineage: Bacteria > Fusobacteriati > Fusobacteriota > Fusobacteriia > Fusobacteriales > Leptotrichiaceae > Sebaldella > Sebaldella sp. S0638. The sequence goes on from NZ_JAMZGM010000011.1 coordinate 10,259, forward strand.
ATGGCTACATTCATTTCACCGTTAGAATCCAGAATAGAAAGATAAATAGAAGTCTCTTCATTTTCCAGAATCAGTGAATCACTTACGTCAATATCCAGTTTTGTCAGATGATCCTTTATCTTTTCACCATAAAGGTCGTTTCCGAATACTGTTATAAATTTAGTATTTATATCCAGTCTGGCTACATTTTCTGCTATATTTTTCCCGACTCCGCCGAATGAAACACCTACATATCCGGGATTAGAATCATGTGCTCTCAGTTCACTTCTGGAAAAACCCTGTATATCTACATTGGTTCCCCCGATTACCATAATATAAGGACTTTCATTAATTATATATCCTTTTCCGAGTATAATTCCTTTTTTCATTATATTACTTATATGTACAGCTACAGAAGTTCTCGTTATTCCTATTTTTTTTGCTATCTCTTCCTGAGATATCATGGGATTTTCCCTTATGAGATGTAATATCTCCCTTTCTCTTTCTGTCATCTCTATCACCTAAACATAAATTAGTTTTTTAAACTTATATTTAGGATATCATTTTTTTATTTATATGTCAAGAATTTTTTTCAATAAAAAAATCACTGCATTTCTGACAGAAAATTCATCAGATAATACAGTGATCATATTTATTTATGGAAGCTGAAATGTGGAAATCAGCTCCAGCTTTTTATTTTCAAGCGTAAAGAGATAGTATGTCCCGCCCTCAAACATGTCGTCATATACACTTACCACTACTACAAAATGCGGTTTATCAATTCCTTCGTAAATAGTGCCTTCTACATCATTGGTATCCAGAAATCTTCCGGTTACATCCAGATATTCATCCCCGAATTCCCCGTTTTTTTCCAATATACGTTCTTCTACATTAGTTATCTTATTTGTATTAGGATCTACTTTTAATTCACCTATGGAATAAAAAGTGTACGAATCCTTATTTTTCAGGTCTTTTGCCAGATCATTACTGTTTTTCCAGATTACTTCCTTTGTATTCCCGTCTGTTAACGGATAAGAAATATACTTTGATATTGCTGCTGCATCCTTATTTTTTACTGCTTTCTGGAATTCCGCAAACTGTTTCAAAACTTCTTTTTTATCAGTTTCGCTGAAAGTTTCCGAATAAATTCCAATGCTAAAAATTAAAAATAATAAAAATAAAACTTTTTTCATAAAACACCGCTTTCTTTTGATTTTTTTTATTTATTGTTTTTACGATAATTTATAATTTGTTTATTATGGAAGCTGAAGAAAAGATATTAATTTCAGCTTGTTATCTTTTAGTGTAAAAATATAATAACTCGATCCGTCTACCATATCATCATAAAGTGATACTGTAACCACGAAAAGATCATCACTTTTTGAAGCTCCTGAAGTACCGTAATAAAATTCAGCTTCATCAGCAGCAGGAGTGAGAAATTGTCCCGTTACATCCAAGAATGTATCTCCGCCTTCCGGACTCTTACTAATCAGTCTCTCTTCCACATTATCTATCTGTCCTGTTTCCGGATTCACTTTCAGTTCATCTATATGAAAAAACACATAACTTTCCGGATCTTTAAATTCTTTTATAAACTCACTGCTGTTCTTCCAGATTACACTTTTAGTATTTCCGTCTTTCAGCGGATAAGCCACATATGCTGAAAGAGAATTTCCATTTTTCTTTTTAAATGCACTCTGAAGTTCCGAAAACTGTTTCAAAACCTCTTTTTTATCAGTTTCAGAAAAAGACTTTGAATATATACCCATGCTAAAAATCAATAGTAATAAAAATAATATTTTTTTCATAAAACACCATCTTTCTTTATAATAGTTTTAAATTATTAATTCAGTCTAGCATTTTATCAAACTAGTGTCAAGCTTGAATTCAGCTGTAAGAATGTAGTTTTGAGCATTATTGTTTTTGAATTTCTATATCAAGCTATTCAATATGACAGAACAAATTCTAATACATAATCACAGGCTCAGGAGGGGGAACAAAATCAGCGGGTTTTTCCCCGTCTAATATTTTTTTATAGTTATAGACATATCTTTTATCTTTGGCATATCCGTAATTTCCCAATACCTGAAATGTTTTTACATCAGCTTTTTCCAAAATTCCACCCGAAACATAAACATGGTTTTTATCCTTTGCAAAAATCCCGTTTAATATCTGAAATGTGGCAGATTCTGCTTTTTTAACCTCTCTTTTGTTATAATAAACCTTATTTTTATCACGTCCGTATTCATCATTCAGACATTCAAACGTAACAGCATCTGCACCTGACATTACTTCTCCCCAAAAATAAACACTGTTTTTATCTTTGGAATATTTGTTATTAAAAGCTGTAAAAGTCACCGGATCTGCATTCTTCAGTATTTCAGCACCAAAAAACACATGATTCCTGTCTTTGCTGTAACTGTTGCCCAGCGTTACAAAACTGTGAACATCGGCATTATCTATTATCCTGTTGCTTATGTACACCTTATCCTTACTTTTCCCAAAAAAATCTCCTATAACGATAAAATCGCCGGGATTAAGATTTTCTATGACTTTTCCTTCAAAGTAAACAGCATTCTTATCTTTGGCGTATCTTTCATTCAAAATTTCAAATGTTTCCATATCCATTCCGGCCAGTTCAATATAAGTATAAAACACTCTGTCACCGCTTATTCTATAGCCGGAAGGATATCTTAATTCCTGAAATGCACATAACATAACTCCTGTTATTAGAAAAATTATTATCTTTTTCATATATCCGACACTCCTTTTTTATATTTTGTATTATAACATTTATATGTGAACTTTCGGTGAATAATAAAAATTTTTTTATTTACTGCTTTAAATAAAAAGAAGCTACCATTTCTGATAACTTCTGTATAAAAAATTAACTGCTTACTTCTCCAAGAGTAGCCACCATAACAGCTTTTATAGTATGCATTCTGTTTTCCGCCTCATCAAAAACAACTGAATTCTCACTTACAAAAACTTCATCAGTAACTTCCATTTCAGTGATCCCGAATTTCTCATACATTTTTTCTCCTGTTTTTGTTTTTATATCATGAAAAGCCGGAAGACAATGCATAAACAGATAGTCATCCTTGGCATTTTTCACAAGAGCGCTGTTTACCTGATATGGCTTTAGCTGTTCGATTCTGTCTTTCCATATGCTTTCATCTTCTCCCATTGACACCCATACATCTGTATATATTACATCACAGTCACTTACTCCCTCCTCTGGATTTTCAGTAAGCGTGATCATTCCTCCTGATTCTGCCGCCAGTTCTTTGGCCTTTTTCACCAGTTCCTCATTGGGGAAAAGCTCTTTCGGGGCAACAATTCTAAAGTCCATACCAAACTTAGCCGCGCCTATCATAAGAGAGTTTGCTACATTATTTCTTCCGTCACCCATAAATGCGAATTTTATTCCTGTAAGACTGCCTTTATGCTCAAGTATAGTCATAAAGTCTGCCAGTACCTGAGTAGGATGTGATTCTGTGGTCAAACCGTTCCATACAGGCACACCTGCGTATTCAGCCAGCGTCTCCACTATTTCCTGTCCGTATCCTCTGTATTCCAGCCCGTCATAAAATCTGCCGAGTACCCTTGCAGTATCCTCAATAGATTCCTTATCCCCTATCTGTGAAGTGGAAGGTCCTATATAAGTTACATTTGCTCCCTGGTCAAAAGCTGCTACCTCGAATGCACATCTTGTTCTTGTAGATGTTTTCTCAAATATCAGTGCTATATTTTTACCGCTTAATTTTTTCATTTCAGCATTATTTTTCTTATCTTCCTTTAGTTTTTTTGATAAATTCAACAAATACTCAAGTTCCTCTTTTGTAAAATCCAGCAGTTTCAAAAATGACTTTTTTTTCAGCATAAGCTCACCTCTTCTTTTCTAAAAATTTTATTTTTCAAATATATTCAGTATTTCTTCCATTTTTTCAATTGACTTGTCTATTTCTTCCAAAGTAACATTCAACGGCGGAAAATATCTCAAAACGTTATTTCCTGCGGGAATAAGAAGGAATTTATTCTCAAATGCCTTATTTGCAAAATCTCTCGCTGTTACGCTTTCATCCAGCTTTATCCCTATAAGAAGTCCTGTTCCTCTTATTTCTTCCACCAGTTTATATTTATCTTTTAATTTATTAAGTTTTTCTATAGCATATTCCCCTTTAGCCTTTACTCCTTCAATGACTTTATTATCCACAAGTTCCGTAAGAACATCATAGGCAACAGCACATACCAGCGGATTACCGCCGTATGTAGAGCCGTGGTCTCCGGGTACCATTACATCATTGGCTTTTCCTTTAGTCAGGCATGCACCGATAGGTACTCCTCCTCCCAGTGCCTTTGCTATAGTAACAATATCAGGTACTACACCTAGCTGTTCATAAGCAAATAATGTTCCCATTCTTCCCATTCCGCACTGAATTTCGTCGAATATCAAAAGAGCATTATTCTCATCACAAAGTTCTTTCAGAGCTTTCAGGAATTCAGGAGCTGCTGTTTGTATGCCGCTTTCCCCCTGAACAGGTTCCAGTATTACCGCACAAGTATTTTTATTTACCTTTGATTTCAAATCCTCTGTATCATTAAATAAACATTCTGTAACATTAGGCAAAAGCGGTTCGAAAGGTTCCTGATATTTTTTCTGTCCTGTAATTGCAAGAGAACCTGTACTTCTTCCATGAAATGAATCTTTCATGTAAATTATTTCTGTTTTATTTTTATCAATGCTGTTCCCGTATTTTCTTCCTATTTTTATAGCCAGTTCTATAGCCTCAGTTCCGCTGTTTGAAAAGAATACTCTTTCATGTTCGCTTAAGCCTGTAAGCTTTTCTACGAGCTTAGTCTGAGCATTACTGTGATATAAATTTGATATATGTATAAGAGTTTCCCCTTGTTTTTTCAAAGCATTTGCTATGACAGGATGAGCATGTCCGAGACAGTTTACAGCTATTCCCGATACAAAATCAAGGTATTCGTTTCCCTGATCATCATAAAGATACACACCTTTTCCTTTTACAAAACTTACATTAAACCTGTTATATACATTTAATAGCATATTTCCTCCTTAATTATCTAGTTCGTTATATTTTTTTACTGCTTCTCTGACATAAACATTCTGTACCTTAATTATCAGGAAGATCAGTCACTTTTTATCATAGTACCGAATCCTTCATATGTAAACAGTTCCAGAAGGATCGAATGTTTTACTTTTCCATTTAGTATTATAACATTTTTTACACCTTTATTAACAGCATTTAGGCAGGTATTTACCTTAGGCAGCATCCCCCCTGTGACAATTCCTTCATCTATCAGTTTTTGCACCTCTGCTTTACTTATTTCAGGTATCAAAGTTGATTTATCATTATGATCTTTTAATATACCGTCTACATCTGTAAGGAATAAAAGTCTGAATGCATTAAGAACTCCTGCTATTTCACCGGCTACATAATCTGCATTGATATTATAGGTATTTCCTTCGAGATCCTGACCTATTGATGATATCACCGGGATATAATCTTTTTCCGCAAGTATCTCTATTATTTCGGGATTTATCTTCACTACCTCGCCGACAAAACCTATATCCAGCTTCTGATCATCTTTTTCTATGTACTTTTTCTTGGCAAGAATAAGATTGCCGTCTTTTCCGCTCAATCCCACAGCTTTCCCGCCGTGCTTATTTATATCTGCCACGATTCCTTTATTCAGCTTGGCTGAAAGGATCATTTCCGCTACTTCCACTGTTTCAATATCACTTACTCTGTTTCCTTCCACAAACTCGGTTTCTTTCCCGAGTTTTTTCAGCATAAGATTTATTTCAGGCCCGCCTCCATGGATAATTACAGGGTTTATTCCTACATATTTCATAAGCACGACATCCTTTATGAATTCTTCCCTTATTTCCTCGTCTGCCATTGCACTTCCGCCGTATTTTATTACTACTGTCTTTCCGTAATATTTTCGTATAAACGGCAGGGCTTCTATTAGTATATCCGCTTTTTCATGATTGCTTATCATTTTTTCTCCTTTTTTATTTATGTATTATTTATGAAATTAATATTTTTTTATGTTCTGTAATCAGCATTTATTTTTACATAATCATAAGTGAGATCACAGCCCCATGCTGTAGCATCATGATTACCGTCGTTCAGATTAACTATAACTCCTACTTTTTCCTCTTTTAGTATTTTTTCCACTTCTTCCTCGCTGAATTCTATTCCCATGCCGTTTTTTGCCACCTGAATCATCTGATTTTCCCCTTTTATAAATATCTCAATTTTATCCACAATCAGCTCTGCACCTGAATATCCCACTGCACATAATATTCTTCCCCAGTTTGCATCTGAACCAAATACTGCTGCTTTAAAAAGGCTTGAAGTAACAACAGATTTTGATACTTTTTTGGCATCTTCCATTGTTCTTGCATTTTTTGCAGTTACTTCTATGAGCTTTGTTGCTCCTTCACCGTCTTTAGCTATAGATTTGGCAAGCTCTTTATTGACAAAATTGAGAGCTTCCTTAAAAGTCTTATATCCTTCACTGTTTTCATCAGTTATTTTTGTATTTTCGGCCGCACCGTTGGCAAGGATACCTGCCATATCATTGGTACTTGTATCTCCGTCTACTGAAACCATATTGTAAGAATCATCTGTACTTTCAGAAAATGCTTTTTGCAGCAGTTTTTTATCTATACTCACGTCTGTGACCAGAAATGCAAGCATTGTTGCCATATTAGGATGTATCATTCCGGATCCTTTGGCTATTCCGGCTATCGTCACTTCTTTTCCGTCAATATTCATTTTTACTGCTGTATTCTTAGGAAAAGTATCTGTAGTCATTATTGCTTCGCCGGCATTATGCCCTCCGTCTTCGCTAAGTTCGGCAACCACGCTTTCAAGCCCTTTCGTTACTTTCTCCATATCCATCTGCACGCCTATAATTCCAGTTGACTCTACCAAAACTTCTGCCGGCAGTAAATTCAGCTTTTCAGCAATTACTTCTGTCATTTTCTTTGCATTTATATAACCGCTTTCTCCTGTACACGCATTGGCATTCCCGCTGTTTACCACAATTGCCTGTGTATTTTCCGATTTTATATTTTCCATGTCCACAAGTATCGGTGCAGCTTTTACCATATTTTTCGTAAATACTGCGGCAGATACTGCTTTATATTCGCTATAGATCAATGCCAGATCTTTTTTCCCGCTTTTTTTCAGTCCCGCAGTAATTCCGGCGGCCTTAAATCCTTTTACATCTGTAATTGTTCCGTTCTTAATTACATCCATCCCTAATCCTCCTAAATTTATATATTATCCCAAAATTTACACTGTTAATTTATCATGCAGTTTTTAATATCAATGACCAGAATTCCACATCTATAAACTTTCCGAATTTATTTGCCGCTTCTTTAAAATGTCCTGTTTTCTTAAATCCGGTATTTTTATGAAGCTTTTTGCTCGCAGTATTTGTATTCGCCAAAACTCCGATTAATACATGAAAGCCTGCTTCTCTGCATTTTTCTATTAATGAGTTATAAAGCTTTTTCCCAGTTCCTTTTGTTTTCTTATCTTTATCCACATATACACTTGTTTCCAGCGTATTGTTATGTGATATCCGTTCTCTCCATTTTCTTACATAAGCATAACCTGTTACGATTCCCTCTTCTTCATGAACAATAAACGGATAACCGTATTCCAGCGTTTCCATTATTCTTTTTTCCATTTCTTTTATATCTATTTCCTCTGTTTCAAAAGTAACCATTGTTTCTTTTACATAATAATTATATATTCCGGCTATTGCTCCGGCATCGCTTAATCTTACACTTCTAATCATTTTTATCCCGCCTTTTGAGTTTAATTTTATACATACATAGACAGATAGTCCAGTCCTTCTGTTTCAGGAAGCCCGAACATAATGTTCATAGCCTGCACAGCCTGTCCTCCTGCACCCTTTATGAGATTATCTATTACAGACACTACTATTATTTTCTTTTTCTTAATGTCTGCCCTTATTCCTATCTCACAAATATTTGTATTTTTTATGTTCTTAATTTCAGGAAGCTCTTTGCTTATTCTTACAAAATAATCATCTTTGTAGAATTCCTCATATATCTTATAAATCTCTTCCTCGGTTATTTCCTCTGTCATATCCAGATACAGCGTGGAAAGTATTCCTCTGTTTATAGGAAGCAGATGTGGCGTAAAGATTACTGATGTTTCCTTTCCTGCCGCCTTTCCCATTTCCTGTTCTATTTCAGGTGTATGTCTGTGCATAAACAGATTATATGCCTTGAAATTTTCATTTACCTCTGTAAAAAGCGAATCTGTTTTTAATCCTCTTCCTGCTCCCGAAACTCCTGACTTGGAATCTACAATTATATTTTCTGTCTTTACCAGATTTTTCTTTAATAACGGTGCTGATGCCAGTATTGCCGATGTGGGATAACATCCCGGCGCAGCTATTATACTGCTTTCTTTTATTTTTTCCCTGTATAGTTCAGGAAGTCCGTAGACAGCCTGTTTATTTATTTCAGGGGTCTCATGTTTTACTTTGTACCAGTTTTCATATGTTTCAGAATCATCAAGACGAAAATCCGCTCCAAGGTCTATTACTTTTACTCCTGATTTCAACGCCTGCCCTGCGAGCTTTTCAGACATTCCGTGGGGAAGAGCCAGAAATAAAACATCTATTTCACTAAGTTTTGTTCCCGCTTCTTCCTGTGAGATAAGTTTCTGCCCGAAATATTTTTTATAGTTACCGTATACTTCTGAAATATCCTTTCCTTCATAGCTGTTTGAAGATATAAATTTTATTTCAGTTTCCTTATGCATATTCAGAATCCACAAAAGCTGCTGTCCTGCATAACCTGTGGCTCCTACCACTCCTACTTTTATCATTTTATTTCCTCCTGATTTTATTTTTATAAAAAAAGGAATCTTATGACAATTCATCATAAGATTCCGCATATATACTTATTTCATCTAGCATTTATAATAAAAGTCAACAGCTTTAGGGCCATTGACTAACATTACTTATCCATCTATCTCTATATATACAATGATTAAATTAGTCATGACAAGGGTATTTAATTCTAAAATTTCTTTCCCTTATCCTTCTTATAAATTTAATCATTGCACTCACCACTCTTTCTTTTATATTTTTATTATAAAAAAAGTATATCAGATTTTTTTCGAAAAATCAATATGTTTTGTATATCGATTTTTAATGAAATCATATATAAAAACAATTCTTAATTATTTTTGCTTCTCTATTTCAAGAACAAGCTTTATATTATCCTTTTCCAGCTGTGATAAAAACTTCTCTGCATTTTCCACATTGCTGTAATACCAGTCCTGCTTTGAGAAATACTTGTCCATATCCCCGCCTTTTTTGAAACTCATGTTGTATCTTGCATAAACTTCATTTCTCATTATTTTTAATTCTTCTTTTGATTTTTTAGAAAGCTCTTCTTTTGTAATCTCTCTTGTGGACATTTCCGGATATTTCCCCGGCATATAGAGCTCTCCGCTGTAATTACCGAATTCATAACTTTTCTTTCCGTTTTCAGTAACAGTCTCCAGTACTCCCCTTACATTTTCTTTGGTGTATATCATGAATTCTGCATTCATTCCTGAAACGACTATTTTATTTCCTTCTATTTTCACATTATTATAATTATCTACAATCAAATCCCATTTGTTCTTTTTAACATTATACTCTGCCCAATAAAGCTGTGCATATACTTTCCCTGCCGGTGTTACAATTATTTTGAGCGTAGATTCTCCCTCTGATTCGCCAAAGTGGTACTCACCTTTATATTTGGAGATATCACTGACAGTATCTTTCCTGAAATCTTTTAAGGTTACACCTTCTAAGTCTTCTCCTCCCCAGTAAATCTCCTCTGCACTAAATGCAGATGTAAATAATAATACCATTATACATATGCTTGCTGTAATTACTTTTTTCATTTCTTCTCCTTATATTCATATTATTTCTTTTACTGATGTTTATTCTGCCGCAATGTACTTTTTTATAAACTGTTATTTTCATTTCAGTTTTTCTTCAAGCCACTCTTTCAAAATCACAGCATGATTAAAAACAGTATCCTTTGCTGCGTATAACAAAATTACATTTTCCTTTTTTAATTTCTCTGATACCAGCTGTACGAATTCTTCTCTTTTGGGATTCATATTCAGCTCGTTCAGATATTTTTTCTTAAATATCTCAAAATTTTCTTCCTTATGACCGAATTCTTTTCTGATTTCCGGTGTCGGTGTAATCTCTTTAAACCATATATCATATTGGAGTTCTTCTTTTTTAACTCCTCTGGGCCATAAGCGGTCTGCCAGAATTCTGTATCCTTCCTGTATTTCAGAATCATAAACCCTTTCACATATAATGCTGTTCAAATCATATCACCTGCCTTATATTTTTATATCACAAACTCTGATTTTATTTGATTTTCATTTCTGTCTGTTTCAAAATATAATACTTTTTATTTTCAGTAATATTTACTTATAAGTATTCCTATTGATGTCACTGCCAAGAATAAAAATGTTCCCCCAAAACAAAAAAGAAGATTTCTGATACTGCTAAAATTTTTATATTCCGCATCACTGTTTGAAAGAAGTTTCTCTATTATTTCAAGATTACTGTTTAATTCTTCTGTCTGTTGTTTCAGAACATCTCTTCTCGGATATTTACTAAGTCCTTCTGTCGTGGAAGGTATTAAAATCCATAGTTTTCTATCTGTTTTCAAATAAACCAGATTATTTTCGGCAAATATTTTTTTTATCTGATAATATTTTATGTTCTGCATTTTCCCGTCTATAGAGAGAACTCCGTTTTCCGATGTTATCCTTATTCTTTTAAATATAGCAAATAGTATAAAAAACGCCATTTGTATAAATATAAACTGCATCAGCCACATAATATAATCATCCATAATTTCTTTTCCAATATCAGATAACACGGGTATTTCAACCTCTACTATAATTATTGTGAGAAATAAAAAAGAAATCAGAATAAAAGTCAGAATCAAAGGAGATATTATAAGTTTCATACTTACTGTTTCTATTGTAACTTCTCTTTCCCGAGCTGAATAACCAGAATTTTTGTGCGGAAGATATTCATCTGTTTCATATCTTCCCTTCTTCTGAGATTTACTTATAATAAAAAAAACAAATGTAAAAATCATAATCATTATTATAATCAATACCAATATAACCTGCAAGATCATTTAATTATTCCTTCCTGTAACACACTTATTAAAAATAATATAATTATTTATACATTTTGTCAATCATTTTAAAACTGCTATTTTATTAAATTTACAAACTATGGTCAAAATGATATACTAAATTTAAGAAATTAATTAAAAAAGGCGGTTTTAATATGAAAAATACTGTCCAATATAAAAATATTACATGTAAATCTGCTCTGAATAAAGTCAGCGGCGGTTTTCCGTATAAATGGGATCTGAATATATACAGAGGCTGTATTCATAACTGCAAATACTGTTATGCACTTTATTCCCACAAATATATAAATTCCAATTCAGATGACTTTTTTAATGAAATATATGTAAAAACCAACATTGTAGAAGAACTGGACAGACAGCTCAGTTCTAAATCATGGAAACACGAAACAATAAATATAGGCGGTGTAACGGACAGCTATCAGGCTGTGGAAGAACGCAATAAAATAATGCCTGAAATACTGAAACTTCTTATCAAACATAAGAATCCCGCAATTATTTCTACTAAATCCACACTTATATTAAGAGACTTTGATCTGATAGATGAATTATCAAGACTGACATATATAAATATCGCATCCACTATTACCGTTACTGACAAAAAAACTGCTTCCATGATCGAAACCAATGCTTCACCTCCGATGGAAAGATTCCATATTTTGAAAACTTTCAGAAAAACCAATGCTTCTGTAGGAATGCACACTATGCCTATTATTCCTTATATTACTGACAGTCTTGAAAATATTGATTCGTTGTTTTATTATGCCAAAGAAAGTGATGTTCATTATGTACTGCCCGGAATTCTTTATTTGAGAGGCGAAACGCGGAAATCATTTTTTAATTTTATTCTTCGGAATTATCCCGAACTCTATAAAGACATCTACATGCTTTATAATAATACTGAAAAAAGAAAAGAGTATAAATTTAAACTTTATCAAAATATCAACTCCGTAAAGGATAAATATTCTATTTCTTTTAGCTATACTAATCCAATGAAAGAAAAAATGAAAAGAAACCAAAAAGAAGATTTGCAGTTGAAGCTGTTTTAATCTATAAATATAGAAAGGATTTTTATGAAAATATTAAAAAAATTTCTGTCTGAAAGTGATAATACCAAACTTTCTGATACTGACAATTTCTGCGAGGAACCCGCCATACAAGAAGAAAAAGACATTCTGTTATATGGCAGCAGTGTAATTCTGAAAAAATATCCTACTATTGGCGGAACTATATCTTCTGTTGGATTTCACGGTAAAGACCTAAAACAAATATATTATATTCATATTAATGGTAAAAGTAAGACCAAAAGATATGCAAAGGATGATTTTATATTAGATTTAAAAGGAAGCTGGGGTTATTATCCGTGGTTTCCTGAAGACGGAGATCATTTTATAAGTCCGGATGATTTGAAAGAGTTTAAAAAACTGATACCATACGGCAAAATCTTTCAGTGTATGAATGATAATGGAAAATATGTTACACTTAAACATAAAAAAATGACTTTCAAAGTCAGAAGAAGTTTATATAAGATAATAAATAAACCTGAGTTAATAAAGAATAAATATGATTTCCCCTTTACTTTTGACGAAATTAAAATGAGTAAGATATCTCCTGTTAATTTATGGGGACATTACCTTGGTGATAAAAATGCTGTTTTCAAAGAATTTTCTTTAGCAGAACCTTATGAAACAAATACTGCTTTTGAAAATGGAGGAATATTTCAATGTATTGAAGAAGAAAAAGATTCTCTCTTACTAAAATATGATAAATACACATTCAAAACTAAACCCGAACTTTTCAGGCTTATTCCTGCTCCTTTATCTCACGGGGATATTGTTATTTTAAGAAATAATCCTGCAATTACCGGAATTATTACTGATATGTACTGGAATTACGTATGCAGAGAGTATATTTATATTCTTACAATAAATGGAAAAAGAAAAACACAAAAATTTTTAACAGAAGATTTTCTTCTGCGGTAAAAACTTCTGAATAACTGTAAATAAGAACTGAATTATATTTTTATGTTTATTTTAAAAGGAACTGTGAGAAATAGAATATACATTTCTTCAGTTCCTTTTTTAGTTTTTATATTATTTTTCCAGAATAATCTTAATTAATGATTTACTTAAAAATTCCAATATTATAATTTTTTACATAATTCGCTGCTAAATTAATACTTTATTTTGAAAATATCTGTTTCCAGTCATTTTTCATGCTTACTACATTCCATTTATATTTTTGTGCCCAGTTCAGGGAAATATTATCTTTTTCCGCATACTTAAACTCACGTTTTTCATCATCATGATTTATCAATATCTGAAGTGTCTTGTAATTTTTACTCTCAGGATTCATATTCTGACCGTTTTGTGAATAGTGAAGCATATAAATATCTCCCCCGCCCCCGATATTTCCTACTGCAATAACTGGTTTCTTTCCTATAAACAACTCTATGTTAGCCGGCTTTTCTTCCTTATCATTATTGCTGACCACTTCAGCTCCTCTTATAACTCTACTTTCATCAGTATTATAACTGTATTTTGGATAAGAACCTATTATATTTTCCGGAGAAATTCCGTATAATTTCTGACTTACAGCACGCATAAAATTTATATCTCCCCCTGAACAAATATATACTTTAAACTTATTTTCCTTCAAATAGTTAATTAATTCTATCTGCGGCTGATAAACTGTTTTATATATTGGTATATTTAACTTAGGATATGTAGTGCCGTAAATAAAGTCCGCTACTTCCTTCTCGAATTCAACAGTGTCTGTCCCGGTTTGTGTTTTTAGCACTAATTTTACAAGATCATTTTTATCCATATTTTCCAAATATTTTTTGTCATTATTCAGAATAGCTTTAAAAGGCTGTGCAGAAGCTAAACTTTTATCTGTTTCCGCCATCTTATTTACTTTATAAAATGAAAATAAAAGCTGAATTATCGGTTCTTCGGCCCAAAGAGTACCGTCATTATCAAAAACGGCTATTCTGTCCTGCTCCGGAATATAATCCGGACTTTTAGTATTGGTAATATTTTCAATGTAAGAAATTATATTTTTCTTAACAGCAGTATCATTCCAGCTCGGCAAAGGATCAGATGATTTACTGTAAGATATGGTAAATAAACTAAGAATGAATATAATCAGTAATATTGTTTTTTTCATATCAGTCTCCTCGTATATAATATATAAATAATACCATTCATAACCCGTTATTGAACCTGTAATCAATTGATACATTATACCCTGAATATATTAATTTGTAAATTAGAGTATTTAATTTTTATAAAAATATATTTATAACAATAAGAAACTAATAAATTAATTTATGCATAATTCACAATCACTTATCAAAATCCACATATTTGCTTCATCAAAGCCTGAAACAATCCCGCTTATTTTATATCCCGGATACAATGGTTTCCCATTACAGTCATCAATATCTGCACATCCCAGCATACTATCCAGAGCCAGTATAGCACCATGCGGATAAAAATATTTTATTGTTCCTGTTATTTTCTGACCTGTTAAATATTTCTGTTTCTCCTCATTCCATACTTCACGGTAAGGCAAAACAGCTTTCTCCCAAATATCTTCAAATTCAAATTTATTTATTTTCACACAGTCATTTTCTGTATCGACATATTGATCAGCAAGACAAGGTTCCAGACAGGATACTGATATCTTGTTTTTTTCATCTGTAATTATCTGCCTTAAAGCGCCGCCTTCGTCGTCAACTTCAATCCAGTATCTGCATCCTTCAAAATCTATAAAAATATACTTCATTTTCCCTGCCTTTGTTAATATTAATTTATATATGTCAGATTATTTCTCCGATATTTCCCAAAATACTCTGCATTTCCTTAAAATCTTCTTCATTATTTGCAGCATACATCATTTGTATATCTTCACCGGTATACATTAATGCTATTCTCCCGTTCGAACCGTTTTCATATAATTCAACCCTAAAATACAACCAGTTTTCTAATTCTTCCTCTCTTTTGAAAAAATTGTGTTTAATTAACTGCACATCCTCTTCTGAAATCCAGTAAAAGGCCTCTGATGAATATTCCAGACACAAACTTGCCTGATATCCATACATTGCTGTAAAAAAACCAGATAATGTTTCCGCTGTTTTTATCCATTTTTTATTATCATATCCCACATAAACCGGCGGGTTTTCTTTTCCAATATCACTTCTGGCTATACCAGCCTGACACACACCCTGATTTTCATTAAAAAATACGAGATATTGATAATCTAGAAAAACAGAATATTTTCCGGGCAATATTAATTCATCCTGTAAATATAATAACTCATCCGAACACCCTAAATTCAGGTAAAACTGTTCAAGAACCAGCGGAATCCCGCCACACAGTTTTTTTACTGTTTCCACTTCCTCTGTTTTATAACCCTTCGGATTGGAAACAGCAAATAATTTCTTAATAATATCAGTATACTTCATATTTTACATCCTTTTCCTCTGCTCTTAATTTTTAATTTATCTTAGCACAGACATAAAAAATTCTCAACTATATAAACTAATTATGTGTATTAACACCAGCCTGCTTAATAAATCTGCCGTATTTTCCTCTCAAATAAAAAACACCCTGTCTGTTCTTCTAAAACTTTCAGAGTGTATTCTATAATCACGATCTTTACTGACCTCTGCTCTTCGCTGCATCATCTATAAACTTAAGTCCTTCCGCAGTCATGTCAGAAATAACAATATTAAAAGTATCATTTTTTATAGTGCTTTTATCAATCATAAATAAAACAGTATTATTTTTGCTCACAGACTTAAATACTATCAGACTGTCACTTTCCTCAGTATCAAAGTTAGCAGTATACTTATCACGAAAATAATAAGCAAGCCCCTTGAATTCCTCAAGGTTGACATTAGTAGTCCCGCCCCAGTAAACAAGTTTATTTCCTGCGAATCCTAAAAATAATTTATCAAATGTAATATCTAAAAAATTCAGATGATTATAAACCATCTCATTCCCGTCTATTTCGTCTGCCTGTCCAAGTACACTTACCACTGCATCAGGATTTTCTCCCCATTTCAAATCGGTAAATGTGCCTCTGCTAAAAGCAGCCAGTGATAAAAACAGGAAAAACAACAGTATTTTTTTCATTTTATCTCTCCAATGCTCTCTAATTCTAAAATGTATACCATCAAAATTTATCTTCAAATATTTTTTCAGTAATTTTGTAATTACTGATTCATATATACTTTACCACTTTATCCATAAATTTCAAAGCCTTTTTTTAATCCGGCAGTTTTCTCAATTCCTGCGGCAAATATAACATCATGATGATTTTGACCAATAAGCCATGTAAATTTTTTATCAAAAATATAAAATTCATCTACACCTGCTGTTTCTTCAATAACAGTAATCATCGCTTCAATTTTCCCTTCGTAATACCAGAATTTCTGACTCTCCCTGTATGTTTCCGTAAATATAATATATAAATCCTCATCAGTATCACCAACTGTATATCTGATAATTTCCGAAGTTTTTTTGTAATCCGGTGAATGTTTCCCCCAACGCTCTTCATCCTTCAGCCATTCCCATATCCAGCCGTAAAATTTAGCGCTATGTCTCCCGCTTTTTACAAATGACAGCATAAATCTTCTGTCTATATTTTCAATTTGTGTAATGTTAATACTTTTAAAACTGCGGAAAAGGTCAAATTCAGCTATTACGCCCTCTATATTCTTTCTGAACATTGTCCAGGATTTTCTTTTCATTTATTCTCCTAATTTTTTATTTCCATCTTTTTACTCTTTTAATCCTACAATTATTTCACTTTTTCTATCAAAATAAAATTTCAAATTAAAATATTATAAACTTAACTCAAATATATTGTAATCAACTTCAATAAAATAATCAACCTTATTTTCAAAATAAAAAAGACAGAAATCAAAATCCCTGCCTTTCCATAATATAATCTACATCTTTTTTAACATTTCATTCACTATTTTAATTGAATTTTCCGCTGCTTTATTTGAAAACTCATCATAAGTCACATGTGCCGAACCATCTGCCTTATCAGATATTGCCCTGATAACAACAAAAGGAACTTTATAAAATGTAGCCACATGTGCTACAGAAGCACCTTCCATTTCCACAGCCCATGCACCAAATGTTCCTTCAAGAACCTTAACCTTTTCTTTATCAGCTATAAACTGATCTCCTGTAGCTATAGTTCCTTTGAATACATGTGTTTTTCCAAGAACTTTCTGAGCTGAAGTTTCCGCAAGCGATACCAAAGATTTATCAGCATAAAACTTGCCGTTATCTGATCCCGGTACATCTCCCGGCTTGTCGCCGAAAGCAGTGGTGTCAAAGTCATGTTCCACAAGATCTGTAGATATTACCACATCACCTACGTTTAACTTGTTATTTACAGCTCCTGCCACACCTGTAAAAATTATTCTGTCTGCCTTAAATTCCCTGATCAAAATATCCGTTGCCATAGCCGAGTTTACTTTACCTATACCTGACTTTAACAAAACTACATCTTTTCCCTGTAAAGTCCCTGTGTAAAATTCAATTCCTCCGATATTCTTTACTTCCTTTACCTTAATTTCATTCTTTAGTCCGGCTACTTCTTTATCCATCGCTCCTATTATTCCCACAGGCCCTGAAAATGCACCAAATGAAAAGAATGCAAAAACTGCCAGCAATAATTTTTTCATAAATTCCTCCATTAGTTAAAATCTTTGAAAGACTTTATTTTCTTTCTCTCTGTATTCTAACATATATAAAATTTCTGTCATATAAAAATTTTTATTAAATATCCTGTTTTTGTGTATATTCATCCAGCGAAAAATAAAAAATAACCCCGTCATCGGTATTCTCTACACCATGTTTTGATTCATGAAGCATAAGAATACTTCTGGATATATAAAGACCAAGCCCTGATCTATGCGAATTTCTGCCATTTTCACCATCTCTTTTAAAAAATTTCAGCCATATTTTTTCTTTTTCTTCATCACTTAATTTTTTCCCGTCATTTCTTACATAAAAAATCACTTTTTTATCTATTTTCTTTAATTCAATTTCCACATAAGTCTTTGCATGTCTCAATGCATTGGAAATAAAATTATAAATCACCTGCTCCAGCTTATTCTTATCTGCTCTTACAAGACTTGACTCCAAATTATTCCTTACTTCTATATCATCTTTTACATTAACACTGAATTTCTCTGTTATATTCAATACCAGTTCTTTCAGATCAAAGACTTCCATATTCAGATTTACTATCTTAGTGTCAAGACTCATAGCCCTTGTAGTCTCCTCTATAAGCAAAGTAAGCCTGTCTACTTCCTCAGAGATTATTTCAAGATATTTTTTATCATAATCATCTTCGAGCAGATCAGCATACCCGGAAATTACAGTGAGAGGTGTTTTGAATTCATGAGAAAGATTTCCCATAAGTTCCTTTGTATTTTTCTTATCCTCTTCGAGCTGTTTTAGTGTTTTTCCCAGAGTATCCGCGAGATTATTTATATCAGAAGCAAGTTCCCCTATTTCATCTTTATTTTTTATATCAAGTTTTTCTTCAAAATTTAATTTTGTAATTTTATTTGTTATTTTTGATATTTTTAGTATAGGACTTGTGATAATCCTTGTGAAAAGCACTGTCAAAACAGATATAAGACATAATCCTATTATAATCAGATAAAGAAAATAACTTTTCAGTTCATCAAATAACACTGTGACATTTTTATAAGAATAAACCAGAATTACAGTTTTTAATCCGGCTTTCTTTACTATTACCTCATATCTTTCTTTTTCATCATGAGGATCTTTGTGTGTGAACTGAAAGCTTTCATTAAAGCCTCTATTCTGTACATATGTCTCCAAAACCATTTCAAGAAAATCCTCTTTCAGTGTATTTCTTAGTGAAACTGCTTCCAGCTGTGCATTCTCAAGGGTAATCAGACCTGTATAATGTTTCTTTTCTATCTCCTGATTTATTTCATAATCAATGTACGTTTTCTCGTTATAAATTATCCTTATGGGAATAATATACCCCTCTCCAAAAATTTCATAACCGATTATAGTAATATCCTTTGTCATATTAAAAGTTATTTTTTCATTCAGGTCGTCAGAAAGATTATCAAGTATTACTATATATTCTTTTCCGTCTTTTTTTACTGTAATATTCTCAAATTTACTTTTTATATTATGCTCAGAATTATCATCATAGGCTATAATATCTGCTTTCAGTTTTTTTTCCATATTTTTCAGATTCCCTGTTGTTATATTATCCGGTGTCAGGTTATTTATATGTGATCTAAGCTCTGTCTTTTTTCCGAATTCGTAAATTTCCTGAAAAATATATTTTCCCAGCAGATAACCAATTATTATGGTGATTAAAAATATTACCATATAACCCGAAAATATCTTTTTATTTATCTTCATAATATCCTCTCAGCTTATACTTCGAATTTGTATCCTATTGAAACTACCGTTTTTACATAATCCGAGTAATTCCCCAGTTTTTTTCTTATTTTTTTTATATGATTATCTACAACTCTGTCAAAAACTTCAGAATCATATCCCCATATATGGATAAGAATATCATCCCGACTTTTTATCATACCTTTATTTTCAATGAGATACAGTAATATCTCAAATTCTTTCGGTGCGAACTTTATCTCTTTACTGTCTATAAGAACCCTGTAACTGTCCTTGTCTATCTCCAGACCGCCGAATTTATAACTATGCTGATTCACGCTGATTCTTTCTGCAATTCTTCTGATTTTAGCAAGAAGTATATCCTTTTTAAACGGCTTTATTATAAAATCATCAGCTCCTATTTCATATGCCAGAAGCTGGCTTTCGTCGTCTGAAAGAGCAGTAAGTATTACTACAGGTACATTGCTTGTTTTCCTGATCTCCCTGCATGTGTCAAAGCCGTCCAGCTCAGGCATGTATATATCCAGCAAAACTATATCAAATACTTCTTCTTTCATCTTTTCCAAAGCAATTCTTCCGTTTTCCGCCTCACTTACTTTATAATTTTCTCTCAGAAAATATATTTTTAAAAGTTCCCTTATTTTTTTTTCGTCTTCTACTATTAATATTTTTAGCATTTTTGCCCTCCGAATAAATTATATAACAAAAAACAAAAGAAAGGAAGTAATTTGTCCCTTCCTTTTATTCTGTTCCTGTACTAATATCTAAAATCCGAAACAATATCCCACACCAAGAGTTACTCTGGAATAATCAAGATTATCTTTTTCTCCGTTAACCTCTATATCTGCAAATGTAGTCTGATACATAATATCTGCAAAAAAGCTTTTATACTTTACTCCTCCGCCTACTGCATAATAAAATCCGTCATTTATCTTTGTTTCGTAGCTTTTTGAGTTTGAATAAATCGGCGGCTGCTCCACATCATTTATTTCGTATCTCGCATAATCTTCCCATCCGGCATCATCTTTTTCCAGATTAAATGAATAACCCACATTTACTTTTGCATAAGCACCCCAGTTGTCATTTATAGGAAATTCATACTTACCTGTTATATATATCGGTATGCTGTCATAGTATTTTTTATCTTCAAATCCTTTTTTAGCCTCATATTCTACACCGGGACTCACATAATATTCAGTTTCCGTATTCTTCCCTTCTGCCTTTGGATTAGCCTGATAACCGGTTCCTATTCCTAATTTAAAATTTGGAACTACTTCTTTCATATATTCCACAGTAAATTCAAATCCTAAATCATCAGATTTACCTGTATTAAATCCTCCTATTTCACTATACCAGTTTCCTGCATTAAGTCCTCCCCTGATATTTACTTCATCTGCAAAAGAACTTATCCCAGCCAGTATTATTCCTGCTAATATTAATTTTTTCATATTTCCCTCCTATAATTTCTTGTTTATTTTTTATTGGATGTTGTTAAAAAAATTATATATTCCGCATATGTTCTTTATATATCCATTTTTAAATCTTTTTTTGCAAAAATGGACATACAATGGATACACATCTGAATTACAATTAACTAATCGGTTTTATTCAGTATATTTATAATGGAGGTAACAAAATGAAAAAACTTATCCTTGTCTTTATATTTACATGTACGTGTCTAACAGCAGCTTTCGCATATTTTGTATTTTCAGGCCCGATACTTGAAGAAAAAATGGAAGATCTTCTGGAAGCAAAGTACGGCTATACTTCAGATGATTCAAAATATCTTGAACTTGATTTTGACGTCCATAAACAAGGAAAGAACGTTTATGTCAATGTAAAAGTAGATGATGATTTTTATATTGCCAAGACCGAGTTTAATAAGAGTATTTTTGATAATTGCATAAAACAGGTCGAAGAAACTGTAAAAAGCAATTCAAAAGGAAAAAATGTAGTTATCAATAGTTACTTTTAAATATTCACACAGAATTTTTTTATAAAAAGGATACAAAAAGAACACATGGTTAACTTATAATAGAAACACTTAAACTTTATTTATAATAATTATAGCGGAGGTAATAAAATGAAAAAAATGATTTTATGTTTAATTGTAATACTGGGAGCTTTTTCTTTTGCAGACACATACCTTGAGGATCATATAGAGGATACGCTTGAAGCAAAGTACGGTTATATTTCGGATAATTCAAGATATATTGAACTTGATTTTGATGTTCATGAACAGGGAAATACTATTTATGTAAAAGTGAAGGTAGATGACGATTCTTACAGAGAAAAAAGCAGTTTCAGCAAAAATGTTTTCAATAATTATGTAAAACAAATTGAAAAAACAGCTAAAAGCGAAGCTAAGGGAAAAAATGTAATTGTTAACAGTTATTTCTAAATATTTCCAAGGAGAAAATATGTTTTATACAATTGATTTATATGTTCTAAACCTAATGAACAATATAGAAAATCCTATTTTGGACATTGTTATGCTGATCTTCTCTTTCCTTGGAAATGACGGTCTTATATGGATTGCTGTTATTTCTGTAATGCTGATATTTACGAATTCAAGAAAATATGCAGGTGTTATTGTATTAGCAGTCCCTACAACAATGCTGATCGGAAATAAAGTGCTGAAAAATTTATTTGACAGACCAAGACCGTTTCACACTTTCCCGGATTTGAGAGTGCTTGTGGAGACTTCGGGTACACACTCGTTCCCGTCGTCTCACACAGCTGTTGCCTTTACAGTATTAGGCATCTTTTTATTTTTCAAACTCCCGTACAGGCTTTTCATATTTATTCTTTCTTTCGGAATAGCCTTTTCCAGAATATATCTGAATGTTCATTATTTCTGGGATATTGTCGGCGGTGTATTTTTAGGAATGGGAACAGCTTATTTATTCTTTTTAATATATAGAAAAATCAATTTTTTATATATCAAAAGTGCAATAATAAAAGCTGTATTCGCAATAAAAAACATTATTTCAGACTAATAGAAAAAAGCTGTCCGCTTAATCATTTTTATCAGGACAGCTTTTATTTTCCCTTTTATTTTTGCCACGTTCCTTTTTGTTCATAAATTTTTATATGTATATTTTTTGGATTTATAGAATTTCTAAACTCTTCTGTTGCTGTATCTTTAAACATAGCTGAAGAAGATTTTTTCATATCCTCTAATGAATTCCAGTGCTGAATCATAACCCAGCAGTTCGTCCCTTCTGTATGCAGTAATTCAGTATCAATAAACCCTTCCTGTAACGAGTGAAAGTTTGTTTCCAGTTTGTTGATTATCTCTGTGAAATCTTTTTCTGTTATTTCCTGTTTCGATTCCAAATTTACTATTTCAGTTATTATTTTCATTATTGCCTCCTGTTTTTTTAATTACAGTATACAAAGAAATGTTTTTTTGAGATAGTAAATAATAGACATAAATATATGTATCTTTTCGGTACAGCAATAAAAAAAGACATAATTTTCTTTGTTTTATGCCTTTTATTACAAAACTTTTTTCTTATACATTCAAAATAATCAGAATAAAAAGTTTATTATTTTATTTATTTCTATTTTAAAATTTAAATATTACAAGATAAAACACTATCATAGCTAAACACAAGATAAATATCCCTTCTATTATATCTGCTTTACTAGATAATATATCGACTTTTTTCGGATTCCTTTTTGAATAAGATATCTCAACTTCTTCCCCTTCTTTTTGTAAATATGAATAAGCACCCATACGTCTGACACTAAAATCAGACTCTATTATTTCATCATTTTCTAAAATATATATTATAGAAAAAGTTATTACATAAACCCCATAAGTATAATCGGTTATAACTCCGGTTGATTTCTTCCAAAAATTCTTTTTTATAACCTGAGAGATAATCATCAACATTCCGATTAAAAACAGCATTGCCCCCAGAAATAAGGGGTATTCAGCATATTTAAACTTAGTTTTTGTAATTTCAAATACAGCAAATTTTCTAAGTATTTCAAGGGAAATATCCTCATTTCCCCTTATGTACACACTATAAATATAGCGATTATTTAATTTTCCAAATCCGTCAATAGTTACATTATCAGCATAAATAGTTTTAACGGAAGAGAGTTTATTATTTTTTATTACTATATCCGGCATTTTCTCATAAAATGTAGTATCTGGTTTTTCTTTTTTCAGATTCTTATACACTTTCTCATCTATCTTAAGCCTATTCTTTACCGTATCACTCTCTATACTAAGACTGATATATACACCGTCAAGTTTCATCGAAATGTGATTATCACGAAGCCTGTCTATATTTGTAACGCCGTCAGGAAGCATCACTTCCACCATTATTCCATTTTCATACAATACGACAGTCCTTTTATTTGTATAAGCAAATACAGGTATACAATATATCTGAAATAAAAATAATGCTCCTATTAAGATTTTAATAAAATAAACAGGAACATTTATATGCAATTGCTTTATTCCAAAAATAACAAACATTTGTAACTCCTTTAAGTTTTAAATCACAAAAAAGTATAACATAAAAAAAGTTTTTAGTCTAAATAATTTATCTTTGGAATATTAATTTTAAAATTACTTTTTTTATCAGCTAAAAATTCTCCCGGCGTGACTCCGCTGAATTCCCTGAATTCCTTTATAAAATGTGTCTGATCATAATATTCCCCGTCATAAGCCAGTTCAGTGAGATTATTATAATTCCCGCCGTATAATATCGCACCGCTTACCCTCTGAAATCTGGTAATACGGCTGAAAATCTTCGGTGTCACCCCTGTATATCTGGAAAACAGGCGTTCCAGATACTTAATATTAATCCCTGATTTTTCACAAAAGTCTTTTATATTTTCCGTACTTATATAAAAGGTCTCAAATATCTTCCTTTCCACATCACTCAGACACTCATAGTCCATTTCTTCAAGTATGATCTCCTCCATTACCCTGATCCGCTCTTCCACGGTAAAATTACTATCTGCCATTATATCAGCAATAAGTCTGGAAAAGTCCCCGAGAATATCACCCAAATCTGATATTTTCCCTGTAAACTCCCTTAAAGGAACTTTTAGCAAAGGATATATCCCGTGAGGATAAAAAGAAATACCAAAAACTTTTATTCTGCCTTTCTGTTTTACTGTCTCGGCTCTGCTCCTGATCCCGTTAAAATGAACTCTGTGAGGAACAGTGATTTTTCCGTCTTTTTCATAAATAACGGGTTTTGAATAATTAATAATTATATCAGTATTATTAACAGGAAGGAGCTTATTATCTATGTTGATTTCAAGATCACTTTCCATAAGCCAGTAAAACTTTATAAAATGTTTTAATATACTGTTTTTTACACTATACTTCCTAATCAGACTCATAAATAAAATCACTCCTTCCCTGTATTATGAAATTTCTTCTTCCATCTCACCGGCAAACTGCGAATTATAAATATTATAGTATTCTCCTTGTTTCTCGAGAAGTTCACTGTGTGTGCCTGTTTCCGCTATTTTTCCCTCTTTCAGCACCAAAATTCTCGTTGCTTCCCTTATGGTGCTGAGTCTGTGTGCAATAACAATATTTATTCTTCCCGCCATAAGATTTTTCATAGCCTGCTGTATTTTCTTTTCTGTTCTTGTATCTACATTACTTGTAGCTTCATCAAGTATAAGCACATCAGGATCAGAAAGAATAGTTCTGGCTATGGACAGAAGCTGCCTCTGCCCGGAACTCAGATTCTCCCCGTCATCTCTTAATTCTGTGTCATATTCCTCTTTCAGCAGATTTATAAAATCATCGGCATTAGCCTTATATGCCGCTTCCTTTATCTCCTGATCATCAGCATTAAGATTACCGAACCTGATATTATCGCTTACAGTCCCCATAAATAATACAGTTTCCTGTAAAACTATTCCTATTTTTTTACGAAGGCTGTCTAATTTTATATTCTTGATATTTTTTCCGTTGACCTTTATCTCACCGTCTTTTATATCATAAAAACGCATAAGAAGATTTATTATAGTAGTCTTTCCCACACCTGTGGGTCCCACCAGAGCCACAGTTTCACCTTTTTTTACACTAAAGGAAATATCATCAAGTACCTTCTTCCCTTCAACATAAGAAAATGAAACATTTTCAAACTCTATATTTTCTATTTCAGTATTCAAATCCTCTGTTCCCAGCTCATCAGTAATTTCAATTTCTGTATTCAATATCTCAAAAACCCTGCTCGAACTCGCTATAGCCACCTGAAGCTGATTCAGCTGTGATGAAAGCTGATTTATCGGCTGTCCGAACTGTCTTGAATAACTTACGAAAGTTCCTATCATTCCTACACTTATAAATCCTGCAAGCGACATCAAACCGCCGAAAACTGCTATAAGCACATAGGACAGATTATTTATCATTGTCATCAAAGGCATTATCATTCCTGACAGCATTTGTGCCAGTCTTCCTACATCACGGAGTTTTCTGTTTGTTTCTGAAAATTTTTCAAACATGCTATCTTCCCTGAGGTTTGATTTTATAGTAGCCTGTGCCGTGATGCTTTCCTCTATAAGACTGTTTAGTTCTCCAAGGCTTTTTTGCTGTACAAGAAAATAATTCTGACTTTTCTTTGTTATTTTTCTTATTGAAATCATGCTCAAAGGTACTGTTATTACAGTCACTATCGTAAGAAAGATATTCAGGCTTATCATAGAAACAAGTACCCCGACTAGCGTAAGTGTTCCTGTTATTACCTGTGTTATACTCTGTGAAAGAGTATTTCCTATCTGATCAATATCATTGGTGAGACGGCTCATTAGTTCCCCCGAAGTATGCGTGTCAAAAAATCTTGGCGAGAGCTTTGTCAGCTTGTCAAAAAGTCTGTTTCTCAAGTCTTTTATCGCTGCCTGAGAAACCGCAGCCACAGTATACATCTGAAACCATGATGAAATTACTCCGACTAAATAAATTGAAGCCAGAATAGAAAGATACTTGACCAGTTCTCCGGGATTTCTCTGTACTATCCCTTTATCTATTATCTTCCCTATAAATATCGGTGCCACTATTGTTGCAGCTGTACTCCCGAGAATAAACAATACCAAAAATACAAGTCTTATTTTATAAGGTATAAGAAGGGAAACTATTCTTTTTATATTTACTTTTACTTCTTCCTTACTTAATTTTTCCACGGGGAAAGCCATATTTCTTGATCTTCTTCCAAAGCCGGGTCCTGCCCCTGCTCTCGGAGTGTTATTATCACTCATTGTTCTCCCTCTTCCTTACTTTCTATCTGTGAATCATATATCTCTTTGTAGACACTGTTGCTTTCCAGAAGATATTCATGTGTCCCTGTCCCTGCAATTCTTCCTTTTTCCAAAACGATTATTTTATCCAGATCCCGTACAGAACTTATTCTTTGTGCTACTATTATTTTTGTACATTTAAAGTCCAGATGCTTTAGTTCATTCTGTAATTTAGCCTCTGTTTTCATGTCCAATGCAGATGAAGAATCATCAAGAAGTAAAATAGAAGGCTTTTTTACCAAAGCTCTTGCTATATACATTCTTTGTTTCTGGCCCACAGAAAGTCCTGCACCTTTTTGTCCTATAAGCGTGTTGTACTTTTCAGGCATCTTTTCTATGAATTCTTCTGCCTGTGCAGCTTTTGCCGCCTTTTTTATATCTTCAAAATCAGCTTTCTCATTTCCGAACCTGATATTTTCCTCTATACTTCCCGCAAGAAGCGTATCTTGCTGTCTCACCAGCCCGATACTTCCTCTTAATTTTTTCAGCGGTATCTCCCTTATATCAGTCCCGTCAAATTTTATACTTCCCCTGCTTACATCATAATAACGGATCAAAAGACTGATTATAGTAGTTTTCCCCGAACCTGTCCCGCCTATTATTCCCACACTTTCTCCGCTTTTTATATAAAAACTTATATCTTTCAAAGATTCTTTATCATCTTTTTTATAGCTGAAATATACTTTCTCAAATTCTATTCCCTTATTAAGGGCTGTATACCCTGTATCCTCCCCTGTACTGCTTATACTCTCATCTCTTGTGAGTATTTCATTAAGACGGGTTCCCGACACTTTTGCCCTTGAAGTCATCATCAGTAAAAATGCCACAAGAAGCAATGAAAATAATATCTGAAAAGAATAAGTAATAAAGGCTATAATATCTCCCACCTGTATACTGCCGTCATATACTCCGTTTCCTCCTATCCAGAGTATCATAATAATAGCTGTATTTATCAGAAACATCATTACAGGCATTATTAAACCGGTTCTTCTGTTTGCTTTTACGGAAATGTCCATGTATTCCTTATTTGCTCCCTGAAATTTTTCATTTTCGTAATCTTCTCTTACAAAGGCCCTGATTACTCTTGCTCCTACAAGGCTTTCCCTGAGTATTCCGTTTAGTTTATCAAGTTTAAGCTGAATCTGGCTGAACATCGGTATACTTTTTATTATAATAATCGAAAGTGCGAGTATCAGTATAGGAAAAATAACAACAAAAACCATTGTAAGACTTTTATTTATGGTTACTGCAAAAAATATACTCCCCAAAAATAATATCGGCGCCCTTACCACAAGCCTCAAAAATGTTTGAATAATAGTCTGTAATGTATTTATATCTGAAGTAAGCCTTGTAATAAGTGACGGCGTAGTAAAGTGATCGATATTTCCCGCAGAAAACCCCATAATTTTCTTATAGGCTGCCTCTTTTACATCAGCGCAGAACCATTGTGATACTTTGCTCGCAAACCATGTACTCAGTATTCCGCCCACAGAACTCACCACTGTTATAAGTACCATGATCAGACCTATCTGAATAATTTTATTCATATTTTTTTCCGGCAGATAAATATTTACGATTTTTGACATTAGTTTCGGCATTGTCACCTCTGCTATTACTTCGAGAAATACCAGAGATACCGCCATTATAACCTCTTTTTTATAAGGCTTTATATATTTTAGCAATTCTTTCATAGTTTTCCTTTCTCTCCACACAATTTCCCCATTTTTTATTTTTTATATAACATATTTTTCAAATAATTTCCCTCTAAATATCTGACTTTTTATATTCTTTCAAAAGAAAAAAAGAACCGCAGATTACTACTGCCTTTTTATTCAGGCTTTCTGCTTTTTCTAATGCGGATTCCAGAGTGCTTTCCGCATATGAATGTTCGAAATAATCTTTGCCTCTATTGTACATTTCTTCGGAATTCTGACCGCGATTATTGTTTATTCCGGTGAAAACTGCATAATCTGAAGCTTTTGCCAGCTCTTCCAATACAGAATCATTATCTTTATCTTTCAAAATAGAAATAATAAAGACCAGTTCCCTGTCAGGAAAAACTTCCGCCAGATTCTCTGAAAGCACTGCTGCTGAATCCTTATTATGTGCTCCGTCCAGTATTATAAAGGGATTTTCCGAAATTATCTGAAATCTTCCCTGCCAGACAGCTTTCAGACATGATTTCGTAATTATTTCATCATCTATTCCCAGATATCTCAATGCCTCATATGCCAGTAAAAAATTCTTTCCCTGAAATTTCCCGAACAATGACAGTCTGAACTCTTTGCCGTTAATCTTTACTATAGTTTTTAGTTTCTTTTTATCAAGCTCAACACTCTCATTATTAAAATTATACTTTTCCAAAACATTAACATAATTGTCTGTCTTTGCTTTTATCTCCAAAAGCAGCTCTTGTTTGCTGTCTGAAAAAAAAACAGGCACGTCCTTTTTTATAATTCCTGCCTTTTCATGTGCTATCTCCCTTAAAGTATTTCCCAAAAATTCCATGTGATCAAATGAAATATTTGTTATAAGTGAAATAACAGGAGCCACTGTATTTGTAGCGTCTGTTCTTCCGCCAAGACCTGTTTCCAGCACAAGATAATCTATATTCTTCTCTTTCATATATAAAAACATCATTGCTGTTGTTACTTCAAAGTATGTTAGTTCTATATTATTTTCTTCCAAAACTTTATTTATTTTTTCATAATAAATATCCACATCCTCATCATTTATCTCTATACCGTTTACTGTTATTCTCTCGTTAAAACGATATATTTCAGGTGAGGTATACTTTCCTGTTCTGTAGCCTGCTGCTAACAGACCTGCTTCCAAAAAAGCCGCCGCAGACCCTTTTCCATTCGTTCCTGCAATATGAATTATTTTATAGTTTTTTTCAGGATTCCCAAGACTTTTCATCGCTTTTTCCATATTTTCAAGTCCTAATTTTATTTTAAATTTATCCACGGAATCCAGATTTTTTTTCTTATCCATGTTTTACTTCCTTAATATGGCATCTGCTACCATTGCACATCTTTTATTTTCAAGCACATCGTGAACTCTCACTATATCCGCACCCTTTTGTATTCCTATCACTGTAGTGGCAAGCGTCCCTTCCGTTCTTTCCTTTGGTGGCAGATCGAGTATTTTCCCGAGCGTTGATTTTCTTGAAGTACCCAGAAGGACTCTTCCAAGTGCTGACAGCTCCTCCAGTCTTCTTAATACCTCGATATTTTGCTCATAAACTTTCCCAAAGCCTATTCCCGGATCAAGTATTATATTTTCTCTTGGAATACCAGCATTTTCCCCAATTTCAAAAGTCTTGTCAAAAAAAATCTTCATTTCTTCCATAATGTCTCTGTTATACTCATGTCCGTCATGATTATGCATTGCTATTACAGGTACATTATATTTTGCTGCTGTTTCTGCCATCTTCGCATCACCTTGCAGTCCCCATATGTCATTTATTATGTCTGCTCCTGCGAGGATCGCTTCTTCTGCCACTGCAGCTTTGTATGTATCTATTGATATTGGGATATCTGTTACTTTGGAAAGTTCTTTTATTACAGGAATAACCCTTTTTAATTCTTCCTCTTCACTTACTAGTTCACTTCCCGGTCTTGTAGATTCTCCGCCTATATCTATAATGTCTGCACCGTCTTTTATCATTTGCAGAGCATGTTCCACTGCATTTTGAATATTAAAGTTATCCCCGCCATCTGAGAATGAATCGGGAGTAATATTCAAAATCCCCATTATTAATGTTCTTTTTCCAAATTCCAGCTCTTTATTTCTGAATTTTAATATCATAATTCTGCTCCTTGGTATAACTATAAATCTTTTTATATTCTATCATATCTTATGTTTTTATAAAACTATGTTTCTATAATATTTTAACTGTTTAAATATATTTTATGCTTTTGATTGATGAATTTCATATAAGTGGAATATATTATTTTTTACTGATAGTTTATGAGATTTTTTATGTTGATCGGTGATATGGTTAAAATCACCTGAGATCGACAACATCATATTTTATAAGACATAAAGTATATTTTTTCCATAACTGTGACATGTTTATGTCATGTTTTAAACAGACGAAAAAAATTGATCGACAGAAATGTTTATTTGAGGTATAATAAATAAATGGTTTGTAGACGTGAGGGTGTTAATATAACTATTTTAGAATGTAAATAAGCTTTCTTGAATATCTCCTGTGAGTGATCTTATAGTGTTAATATAACTATTTTAGAATGTAAATTAATAATCGAAGCGTTTTCCGTTTCGCTCTGCGTGGTGTTAATATAACTATTTTAGAATGTAAATCTAAAAAAGGTGCAGGGTCAAAATAAAGTACAGATCGGTGTTAATATAACTATCTTAGAATGTAAATATATCTTTCTTTACTCTCCCAAAAGGTTTTATAGCCGTGTTAATATAACTATCCTAGAATATAAATCTAAATATTTTCTAACTACAAGAAAATATTTTTTACTTAAAATCCACACCCCCAAAACAAAAAGAGAGCCGTGCTATTACCTAAAGCACAAAACTCTCTTTTTTATTTATTATAAATTTTTCTCAAGCTCACTCTTAAGTTCCCTTATCCTTTTACGGCTGAGCGGATGAACCACATTAGGTGCTATCTCAGCGAAAGGCTCTAACACAAACATTCTTTCACTCATCCACGGATGCGGGATTGTAAGATTATCCTCATCTATTACCTCATCATCAAATATCAATATATCCAAATCTATCAGACGAGGACCCCATTTTATTTCCCTTACCCTTCCCAGCTCCTGTTCCGCAGCAAGAAGCTCTTTCAAAAGCTCTTCCGGCATAAGAAGCGTTTCCAGCTCTGCCACAGCATTCAAAAAATCATCCTGATCTGTGTACCCGAAAGGTTTTGTCACTATAAAGCCTGATACTTTACTAACTTTTGTTCCTGAAATTTCCTTAATCTTATCAAGTGCATCATTAAGATTCTTTTCCTTATCTCCCATATTTGAACCAAGGGAAATATATACTTTATGCCGTCCTCTGACTATTTCCACAGCCACATGATCTATAGCCTTTCTTATAGGAGCCCACGGCTTTTTTATTTTTACCTTTAATTCTTTAATCCTTGTGTATTTTTCCAGTAGACACTCTGCTATTTCCTCGGCACACTTTTCAATAAGGTTATATTTGGCTGTCAGAAATATTTTTTCTATATCGTCACATACCTCTGCATAACTGATTGTCTTGGTCAGATCATCATTTTTCCCGGCTTCCCTAAAGTCAGTCTGTATCTCAAGAGAGATAAAAAATCTTTGTCCCAATTCTTTTTCCTCTTTTAATACCCCGTGATATGCTATTATTTCCAGATCTTTTATGTATATTTTGTCTTTTACAGCCAATTTTTTCCTCCTAATGTTTATTTTGCTACTGTATGAATTACGCTAAAAACACTGTTCTTCTTCACTCGCTAATATACCGAGAAAGAAAGTGCTAAATACTTAATAACGCCAAAACTTCACTTTTCTTGGATTCTTCTTTTTCGAAAATACCGTTTACAGCACTTGTAACTATTTCTGAATTAGCTTTTCTACTTCCTTTCATCTCTATGCACAAATGCCTTGCTTTTACTATTACCATTACTCCCTGACAATTTGTCAGATCAGCAATTGCATCACAAATTTCATTTGTGAGCCGTTCCTGAATCTGAAGTCTTTTTGAATATAACTCTGTTATTTTAATAATATCCCCGAAGCCCAATACTTTCCCGTCAGGTATATATGCCACATGAATCTGTCCGAAAAACGGCAGAAGATCATGTTCACACATTGAATAAAAATCAATGTTTTTTTCAATTACTATATTATTTTTTTCAACAGTAAAAACTTTTTTTACAATATCCTCAGGCTTTTTCCCCATACCCGAAAAAATCTCTCCGTATACTACAGGTATTCTTTTCGGTGTATCTTTCAAGCCCTCTCTGCTCACATCCTCGCCTATTTCCACAAGCATTTCGTATGTCAGTTTTTCCAGATTTTTCCTGTCCATAAACTCTCCGATTGTTAAAATGTATTATTTACCAAATCATTATATAATACTTCCTCTACATCATATGCAGTATCATTAGATACCAGATATTGATATAAAAGCACCTGACCGTTTTTCTCATAACCTGTCAGATTATAATTTTCTATTTTTTTGTCTTTTGTATTATTTACTTTCATAATATACTCTCTTACAGTCATACCGCCTGACTGTCTTTCAGAAATTTTTGTTACTCCTTCTGTGCTTTCCAGCTGGCTTATTTTTGATGCCACATCTGCACCGCTTATTAAAGTCAGTGTAAATGAGAATTTTATATTGGATTTCTTATCCACAAGCTGCATAGGCTGCTCATTTCCTGAAGATTTCACAGCACGGAATTCCAGATCTTTGTAACTATATATACTGAAGTTACCAAAAGTCTGTGTTTCTTTCTTTCTCTCCATTATTTCAGAAACTTTCTTCTCATACTTTGACATACCGACTTTTTCTATCTCTTTATCTCTGTTGCTTCCGTTTATAATATTAATGATTCCCCCGATTAGTTTAAACGGAAGTTTCACTACCTCTACGGCAGCTCCGGCTACAGTTCCCACTGCAGTGGTAACAAGGCATGAGTTTAACAGTAAAACCACACTTAATGCCAAAACAATATTTCTATACTTTTTCATTGTTCCTCCTATTTTTTGGAATTTCTACTTTCATCTTTTATTTTACTATATGCCTGTATAAAAAACAATGGTAAATTAATTATTTCGGATTTCCTCTGCTACGAATTTTAATTCCTCAAATGTTTTTCTTACTGTTTTTCCATTTTCAATTTCATTTATAGAGTTTTCTAAAAATTCTATATTTTCTCTTCTGTAAAAAGCATCTATTCTTATTATTTCCCTGACTTTTCTTTTCATTTTACCCCCCATTAACTTTTATATTCTTTTACAGGAATTTTATATGCCTGAACAGCAAATTCAAAAACTTTGTTAATCTCCTCTATATTTTCAAATAAAGGATCTAATGTTTCAGTGATATTATCCTGAAATATATCAATATGAAATCTCAGAGTACTGCCAAACTGTCTTCCATAGGCGGTATCAGGCGGCAGCGCAAACGGTCTCACCTGTACTCTTTTACCTCCCCTTGCCTGATCCCTAAAAAACCATGATATAAATTCCAGAGAATCAAGACCGGCTTCAGATTTTTCAATAAAAAACTCAAACTGACATAATACCTCATTTTCCAAACCACCATTAGTTCTTGACAATGCTGCATGGGGCAGATGTGCATAGTCAAAAAGTCCCAATGCTTCACCTGTTATTCCTTCCAGATTTTCTACACCGCTTTCTATAGAAACAATACTTTTTAATTTTAGTACATTATTTTGAAATTTCTGTATTGCTTTTGGATAACCACTCTCCATAAAACCTCCCAAAATCATATTTTTATAAAATAACCCGGGAAAAGTGTAAATTTCCCAGGTTATATTTTACTATATAAAATTATTTTAATCTACTTTTATATTATATCAGTTTAATACTTCCCTTTCAATATTCTCATTGCATTAAACACTGCAAGTAATGCCGTTCCTACATCTGCAAATACTGCTTCCCACATATTTGCAAGTCCGAATACTCCCAAAACTATGAATATTCCTTTTATCAAAAGAATAAATATAATATTTTCTATTAGTATTCTTCTTGTTTTCTTGGATATTTTAACCAGATCGGCGATTTTAGAAATTTTATCATCTATAAGAACTACATCTGCTGTTTCTATTGCTGCATCAGAGCCAAGTCCGCCCATGGCTATACCTACATCCGCCCTTGCAAGTACCGGTGCATCATTTATTCCGTCACCCACAAATGCTACTTTCTTACCGACCCCGGCTTTTCTCATCTCTTCTTCCAGTTTCTCTACTTTTCCTTCTGGAAGAAGATTGGCGTAGTAAGAATCTATTCCTACTGTTTTCGCTACATTTTCAGCCACTACCTCATTATCGCCTGTAAGCATTACTAGTTTTTCTATTCCTACTTCATGCAGTTTTTCCACAGCATCTTCTGAATCTTCTTTTATCATATCTTTTATTAATAGATTCCCTGTATATTTCCCGTCTATACTCATATAAACTATTGTACCGTAATCCTGCTTTTCACTAAATTCTATATTATGTGACTTCATCAGTTTTGAATTACCCAGTAATATTTCTTTACCGTCTATCTTTGCTTTTATTCCGTTTCCGCTTATTTCCTCATAATCTGTAATTCTGCTTAAATCAGGCTTTTGATTGTAATAAGCCACTATTGATTTTGCTATCGGATGATTAGAGTTAGCTTCTCCTAACGCCGCGTATTCCAGAAACTTATCCCTTTCCATATCTCCGGCGATTTCCATATCTGCTACTTCAAAGATACCCTTTGTAATAGTCCCTGTTTTATCCAGCATTATTATATTTAAGTCATTAATAACATCAAAGAATGTAGAGCCTTTTACAAGAATACCGTTTTTGGCAGCTCTCCCTATTCCTGCGAAATATCCCAAAGGTATGCTTAGTACCAATGCACATGGACACGATATAACAAGAAGGACTATTGCCCTGTATAACCACTCTGAAAATAACTGATTAAAGAATAACGGCGGTATTACAGCTACTAAAACTGCCAGTATTACTACTGCCGGAGTATAATATCTTGCGAATTTCGTAATAAATTTTTCTGTTTCTGCTTTTTTATGTGAAGCATTTTCTACCATTTCCAAAATTTTGAATACTGATGATTCATTAAATAATTTTGTTACTTTTATTTTAATCAGTCCCGAAGTATTTATCATTCCTGCCATTACATTATCTCCGGCGGCATATGACCTTGGTACTGATTCCCCTGTAAGTGCTGACGTATCAAGCTGTGTTTTTCCCTCTGTAATCTCTCCGTCCAAAGGTATTTTTTCACCGGGCTTTACTACTATAATGTTATTTAGTTCCACTGTTTCGGGATTTACTGTTTTCAATCCATCGGCAGTTTCCAGATTAGCATATTCCGGTTTTAGTTCAAGCAGTGATTTTATTGATTTTCTCGAATTATTTACCGATATTTCCTGTAATAGTTCCCCTACGCTGTAAAAAATCATTACTCCCGCTGCTTCTGAGAACTGATTTATGAAAAATGCAGCAAGTGTAGCAAAACTCATAAGAAAGAATTCGTCAAACGGGTTTCCTTTTAAAAGATTTTTTATTGCTTTCATTATTACCGAATATCCCACAATTGCATAAGAAAAAACAAATAATATATTCGATATAATCATATTGTCTTTTGTTATAAAACCGCCTATCATCAAGATAATGGCAGCTGCTATTTTTATTTTTTCTTTCTTCAGTTCGTCGCCGCCACTCTCTCCATGTTCATGACTATGTTCGTGATCGTGATCATGGCTGTCTTCACCGCAGCATTCTCCGCTTTTCTGTTTTTTCGGAAAGATTCCTTTTACTGCTTCTATCAGCTGTACTCCCGGCTCTATCTTATTTACTATTGACAAATCGTTTTCAAGGTCTGTACTGTCTATAAGCATAGTTAAAGTTCCAAAGTCCACACTGACGGACTTCACCGTAGATGACTTTTTTATTTCCCTTTCCAGCTTAGCAGCACAGTTCGCACAATCTAAGTTCTTCAATATATACTTCTTCACAAAACTCACACCTTTCATAATTCATTTATACATATGAATATATGTTCATATATTGTAAGTATAATATAAATAAACCTGTTTGTCAATTACTTTTTTTATTTTTTTCTATTAAAATCCTGATTTTTAAATGCTAAAAAAACAGCAATCCAGCTGAAATTTTCCCGGTTATGCAAAAATAAGGCACCGTCACTCCATTCTCTGTCTCTGTGTCTGTATCGTTTTTCACTTCCCTGATTCATATGAACATCATGAATTCCCGATTCATTTTCATAGAGCATGCCGTATACATATATATCATACATCTCTTCATCCATTGAACGTGTTACATAATCTTCCAAAACTTCTATAAGATAAGTCTTTTTAGTATCTATTGTGGGCATTAAAATCATTTTTTCAGGATTAAACAAATCCATTTTTACATAATCAAGTGCAAAATCTCTTTCTACTACATGAATGCCGTATTTTTTACCTACTATTTTATCTAAAATTTTGTTATTATAATTTTCATCATGATAAACTAAAAGCTCTGATGTCTTAAATTCATCGCTTCCCCATTTTCGTTCCACAGAGCCTACATTTACAGCTATATCATATTCTTTCCCCAAAACTTCTGCAATAATGTGATAATGTGCAGTTTTGTCAAGATCGTACCACTTTCCTGTTATTTTCCCCTTTAACAGTACGTAATCTTCCATATATCTCCCCTTTAGCTATTAATCAAAATATGGTTCATGAAACGGATTATCTTTATATTCAAAGCACATTTTTATCTGTGATTCAGTATTCCTTGTTTCTGAAAGCTCCGGAAGCCTGTCTGCTGAAAAGAATCCTGTTTCTTCTGTTTCAATATTTTCCACAAAGCTGCTTTCCAGATACTTACATTGTACAAATATCTTGTAAACACTATGCGGAAATAATATATTGGTGTTTCTGTTTCTGTCATAAACTGCGAGTATTCTCTCAGGAATAATTCTTGCTCCGGCTTCTTCCATAGCCTCTTTAATAAGATTTTCTTTAAGGGAAAGATCTATATCTGCCCATCCTCCGGGAAGAGACCATCTGTTATCCAGCTTTTCCTTTACCATAAGTATTTTATTTTCATGAAAAACAGCCGCTCTTATATCTATTTTAGGTGTCTGATATCCTGTCTCGCCTGCGAAAAGATGTTTTATCTTCTCTCTTTCCATGTCTGTATAACTTTCCATAATATCAATACTTACTTTTCTTATTTCCTCGAATCTTTCCAAATCGTATTTATCTTTTGAGTATTCCAGACCGGCCTGTGCTATTGCCTGCAGCTTTTTAGCAACTCCGAGCCATTTTCTTTCTTCCATCCCTTAGACCTCTTTCCTTATATAACAGTTACTTTTATAATATTATATCACATTCTTTTATAATTTGTCTTTATTTTCACAATCATATTTAAGAATTTTTGAATAATAAAAAGATAAGCCGCGGCCTTTTAAATTCAGAAAAAATAGAGCAATTGCAGATATTAACATTGAAGAAATGAAACAAAAAATTCTAATTCACAGTAAAAATAATATAAAAAAACTGTTTCAAAAAAGCCGTTGAGATACCAACGACTTTTTATATGTTAACATTTTTATTTTTTTAATATCTTTTAAAAACTTTCATTTTATAGCTGAATTCGAAAACACAGGAAAATAAGTATATTATTTGTCATATATTCGAAATTCAATTTTTATAAATCAAAAATATCATAAAATTTATCTGACAAAAAAATTATTGACAGTTATTTATTATTTAATACTTCGTCCCAAACTTCAGTTATTTTTGTTGTTTGAAAATGATAAAATATTGATGAAGGATTGGGAAGCAGCTCGTCTTTTTCTATCTCAGCCTGTGACAGCCTTCTCCCATACTTCTTATAGCTTTTATAAAGCTGAAGCTTTAAACCCTGCTTGCTGTATTTGGAAATTATATCCCTCTTTATATCGAATCCTGCAATTCTTCTCAAATTATTTATGCTTGTAAATCGGCTGGATATTACCGATTTTGAATATGGGAAATCATATTGTTTCAAATCTCTCAAAGTGGCACCATACTGCTCTTTTCCAATTTTAAATGATAATTTTTTATATAATTCTATTAACTCTTCATTTGTATGTGTTACGTTTGCCAGCACACGGCGCGGCTTTTCTCCCATAAAATCTAAAAATTTATTCCATGTTCCAAAATGTCTTCTTATCACTCCCGGTGTCATTCCGGCCTCTTCTCTAAGCAGCGGAAGCGTTACTATACCATATTTTTCTTTCATTTCATTATATATACTTATAACCTCTTCTGCTGAATATGCAAATTTCTTTATTCTTATCCCGAATATTTCTTCCATTTCCTCTTTAGACCATAGTGTCTTTAAGTATTTATAACTGGGGAATCCTTTCAGTCTTTCTATTGCAGACATATGTTTCAGTTCGCCGGAAATTATTTTTTCTTTTATAAGCTCTTTTAATTTCTCTTCTTCGTATTCTATGTAATCATTTATTTCGGCTTTTATTTTAGCATTACTCCAGCTTCCAAGATACCTTTGAACTGTCTCAAATGAACATGTATTTTTATCTTTATCAAAACTTTTTATTGTTATCTTACCATATTTTTTATAATGCTCCTGCATTTGTTTTATTATTTTCTCTTCACTATACCCTTTCATATTCTACCACCCTAGATTATTTTTTAGCTTTTCCCAGATTTTTTTATCAGAGTCCCAGGCTAACTCTCAACCAATTTTTATTTATTTATCTTAATTTTGTTCAAAATAACCAATATTTTAATTGCATTTACAAACAGAAAACCCGTAATATAAATCTTTTCTTTTTAATTATTGTATAAAGGCTGTAACAGATACTGAAACAACCAGAATAAATAAAAAACATTTATATTTTTTCAAACAGTATTTTGATATTATTAGTATTTTATTTGTATCTTGAAAGAAAAATTATGTATTTAAACTATGATGTTATGAAAATTTTATATAAAATATATACTGTTTTTACCCAACCTGACTATTCTTCAAAATAGTTCTCCCATTTATTTTCTATTTGTTTCAACTTTCTGAATTATTACCTTTTATGCATAAATTTTTACAAATCCTTTATTTAATGCACATTATACCTAATACAAAAATGTAATCGATTACAAAATTTAATTTTGACTAGATTTATAATTTTTTATTTTCTTACATATTGAAAGATGAGTTATTTAACTATTCCACACTTCACTATATATATAATCTTACTTTCAAATTTCAAAAATTTACTAGAAGATTCTATTTAATTATTTTTGAAAATAACTCCTCATATTTTATTTAATAAATATATATTTATTTAACATTGTCAGTCACTATTATTGTTTGTTTTTCAAAGATCTTATCAACTTGTCTTCAAAGCTACATACGCTTCCCTGAATTATTCAGGCATAATTTATATATAATAAATTTTATTAAACAATTGTAATTGACATATCAATTATATTATATTTCTATTTTAATTGTCAACATATTTTTTCATCTGTAAACATTAATTGTTTACATTTATTTTACTGATTTTGATTCAAATTACTTTTTAAATTTAAAAAATTAAAATATATAAGAATATTCATACTATACTTCAACTCTATTTAATTATACAAAAGTTCAAATGTTAACTTTTATTAATAATAAAAAATTTGGAAAATTTGAATTACAATTTTTTCAGATTATATAAAAAATTATGGATTTATTGAATGCAAAAAACCGCTGAAAATCAGCGGTTTTTTTGTTTATATAATTTTTTGCTATAATACACTTTCAAGAAAATTTCTCGTTCTTTCATGTTTTGGATTGGTAAATATGTCATCAGGAGATCCTTCCTCCACTACTTTACCGTCTGCCATGAAAATTACCCTGTTGCAAACTTCTCTGGCAAATCCCATTTCATGAGTGACTACTACCATTGTCATACCGTCTTTTACAAGATCTTTCATAACCTGCAGTACTTCTCCTACCATTTCCGGATCAAGTGCTGAAGTAGGTTCATCAAAAAGCATAACTTCAGGATTCATAGCAAGAGCTCTTGCTATAGCTACCCTTTGTTTCTGTCCTCCTGAAAGGCTCGACGGATATACATTTTCTTTATCCAGCAGCCCTACTTTATTCAGCAGTTCTCTGGCTACTTTCTTTGCTTCTTCTCTTTTCATTTTTTTCAGTGTAACAAGAGCAAGGGTTATATTATCTATCACTTTCAAATGTGGAAATAAATTAAAAGACTGAAAAACCATACCTATTCTTTCTCTTAATTTATCTATATTAAGTTCATTTCCTGCTATATCAAATTCGTCAATGTATACATGTCCCTCTGTAATTGTTTCCAGTCCGTTCAGACATCTCAGGAATGTACTCTTTCCCGATCCTGACGGCCCTATAATACTGATTACTTCTCCCTGTTCCACATCTACGTTAAGTTTGGTCAAAACTTCGTTATCACCAAATTTTTTCGTCATATCAACTGTTTTTATCATACATTTAATTTCTCCTCAATTTTGCTGAATACAAAAGAAAGTACCTTTATTATAACATAATACATTACACCAATAATCAGATATGTTTCAAAATACTTATAATTTGCTGCTGAAATTGTTTTTCCGTTTCCAGTTAATTCCGATACACCTATAATTGTCAGAAGCGATGTATCCTTCAATGAAATTATAAACTGGTTTAATATTGCCGGAATCATATTCTTCACTGCCTGAGGAAGAACAACCTTTCTCATGGCATGCTTATAAGGAAGTCCCAAACTTCTTGCAGCTTCCATCTGTCCCTTGTCTATTGCCTGAATTCCGCCTCTGAATATCTCAGCCATGTATGCTCCTGCATTCAAGCTGATAATGATAACCCCTGCTACCTCGGCACTCATACCTGTAGGAAGCCATACCTTTATAAGAGGATTTATAATAAGGGGAACTAAAGCGAGATAAAAGAAGAAAGCCTGTACGATCAAAGGCGTTCCTCTTATTATATCTATATATTCCTTAGCCAGAAACTGTAAAACTCTTATTAATACGTTATAAAAATTCTTTTGCTTTGTGGTAAGTGATCTTAAATATCCAATACCTATTCCTATTAAAGTAGAAAAAATCAATGAAAAAAATGTAATTATTAACGTTAGACGAAGACCGTCCAGAAGCTCCTTATGTGAACTTGCTATTATATCTATTACATTCTGTATAAAACTCATCTATTTTTCTGCCTTCCCTGTATATTTTTCTAATATTTCCTGATATTTTCCACTTTCTTTCAGCTTTTTAAGCCCGTCATTGAATTTTTGCAATAATTCCTCATTAGCGCCTTTTTTCACTGCAAAACCAAATTGTGCAGTATTTAATCTTTCTGTTGCTATTCTTAACTGCTTAGGATTCTGCTGTGTAATCGCATATGCTATTACCGGGAAATCATCAAAAGCTACATCTGCCTGTCCGTTTATTACTGCCTGTATCATAGTAGATGTATCTTCGAATATAGTAACTTTGGCATTATACTGCTCTTTCACAGATTCGGCATATTCAGCCCCTGTAGTTCCTTTTTTCACAGCTAATCTTTTATCTTTGAAGTCATCAGGAGAATTAATAGCTGTATTATCAGCTTTTACTATTCCTACGATTCCTGTATCATAATAAGGATCTGAAAAATCTACTGTTTTTCTTCTTTCATCGTTAATTGTCATACCGGCTATTGCACCATCAAGCTGACCAGTCTGAACTGCTCCGATAATACCGCTGAAGTCCATATGTTTCCACTCTACTTCAAAACCTTCGACTTTTGCTATTTCATTAACTATGTCTATATCTATTCCTTCGTATTTCCCGTCTTTCTTGAATTCAAAAGGAGCGAAAGCCACATCTGACCCTATGACATATTTTTTTACTTCTTTATTATCAGCTTTAGCTTCTGTTGCAGCGCCTTCTTGTTTTGCCTCTTCTTTTTTATCTGAACCGCAAGACAGCATTAACATAAATAATGATAATATTGTAACTAATTTTAAAATTTTACCTTTCATAATTACCTCCTATATCTCTCTTTCCAAATTATATTATAGAAAGATTTTACCACATACACAAACAACTGTCAAAACATTAAATATATAATATATATATCAATTCATTATATAATCACATTGTTTAATGTTTAGGATTACGTTTTATTCTTTCCAAAGCAGGAAATATAA
Organism: Sebaldella sp. S0638; assembly: GCF_024158605.1. Taxonomy (NCBI): domain Bacteria; kingdom Fusobacteriati; phylum Fusobacteriota; class Fusobacteriia; order Fusobacteriales; family Leptotrichiaceae; genus Sebaldella; species Sebaldella sp. S0638. The sequence continues at coordinate 53,164 of NZ_JAMZGM010000011.1, forward strand.
TGTGAATTTTTTATTTTCTTCCTCCGTCCATGATATCTTTATTTTTTGCTATTTTACATTTTGTATCTGTTCTAAATTGGAAATTATACAACCTAATACTAATAATATCATTATTATTTTATCTGTAATCCCTTAATTCATATCTGTAAAGTTCTTCTTTTAGCTTATTCTTTGCATCTTGAATCCAATCTATATCCAATTCTTTACCTTGGTTTAGAAATATTTTTTCTTCAAACTCAGTAAGCATATTTTGTATGTCTTCATAAATATTTTTTACAAATAATATTGAATATATTTTTATATGAATTCCTCTCCATTTATTATATTTAAAAAATTTCAATATTGTTAACTGATCTTTTAAATTTCTCGTTCCAGTTTTTATTCTTAGGGTGAATTCACATATTCGTAATTCATTGTTTTTATATTTTTCTATAGCAAGTAATAATTCTAAAAAATAATCATCAATATACTTAAAGTCATTTCTTATTATATGCGTTCTAAACCAGTATCTCTTTTTTTCTAAGTTAAGAATTCTTGTATTATTGACTATATTATAAAATAAGGTACAAAAACCTGCCATAGCAAAATAATCCTTAATTTCAGCCACTGCATATCACTCCAAATAATACATCAATAAAAGTTCTTGCCTCCAGCACTCTGTTGATACCGTATTCTACATCAAGCTTAACTAATTTTTCTGTTTGTATATTTTCATAGTCAAAAATAAATCTTTTTCTAAATTTTTTTTCTCCTAACTTTTTTATACTTGGACTAAACAACCCTAGGAAGAAGGAAAATCCAATTCCTATTATTTCCTCAGAAATAAAAATAATCATATGGCCATTATTTTTATCAAATTTATCTAATTCTAAATCCTTTCTTGCTTCTTTTCCTTTCAGCTTACCTGATAAATAATTAGAATCTGAAAGTAAATATCTTTTCAATTCAATTTTTTTATTTTCCGGCACTTTTATTCCCCCATCTATTTTTTATTTATATTAAATTTATTTTGAAAAAACTTCTTTATTTTATGTATATTTCAATAATATTATAATTTATCTGTTCCAAGCAATTCATCAACTATCTCTGTTATCATCCTATATTACCATCTACCAATTAACTATATTTAAAAAATATATTACACTTATCTTATATTTTTCTATTATAAAATATTTTTCTCCTAAATGCAAAGATAAGGTGTATACCTAGTTCTACACTTAAAAAAAATTACAATAAAATCATATAAACTGACATAAAAAAACAGCACCGGAAAATCCGATACTGACTATATATTTATCTCATGCTTCTTTCCATTTTTGACTCTTCCGATGTTACACAATCCGGACATACTGCTGTTTCATATTTACTATCATTTTTTACACTTGCAAATACTTTCATTTCTTGTACTTTTCCGCAATTCAGACATCCTAGCTCTTTAACATTGTAATTTTCAAAATGATCTTCCATATTTTCACCGTCCTTACTGTAATATCAAAACAATTCCTAATTGATCACAAAACTTTTATCATGCTTAAAATAAAATTTTTTCAATTCCATTATTAAGTCACTGCTAATATTCTGCGGAACAATTTTTTTACTTTCATTATAGGAAAAACTCTTAAAATTTACTATTTTCATATTGTTATAATATGCTACTATTGAAATAAATTTATCTTCTTTCTTGATCTCAATCATATTTCTAGAAATTATTTTCATTAGCTTGTACTCATAAAATTTACATATTTCATCCAGTTGATTCATTTAAAAGCCTCCTTTAATTTAATATACAAACATTTTATCATATAGGCAATTATTTGTATATGAAATTTTTATATTTTTCATAAAATTTTTATTATTTCTCATTATATTAATTTATTATTTAAGAATATAGATTAATTTATAGATTAATTAAAAATAAAACATAATATTTCTATAAAAAAAATCACCGGTAAATGCATCACCGGCGAAAATATCTAAATATAAAATTTTATTATTTCTTTTTTGTTGCTTGGAATTTTTCCCATATACCTTCTTTAGTAAGAATACTTTTTACTGTTCTTGTAGGTTGTGCACCATTTTGTAAGAATCTTAAAACTTCTTCTTCTTTTATTTCTATTTGCTTTCCTTCTTCCACAAGCGGGTTATATGTTCCTAAATAAGCAATAGCTTTACCATCTCTTTGAGTTAATTCTTCCATAGCTGCAATTCTATATACAGGCTTTTTTCTTCTTCCTAATCTTGTTAATCTTAATTTTACCATTTTATTTTACCTCCAAAATATATTTAATTATTTTTATTAATTATCTTTTCTTGCCTCTGAATCCTCCGGGCATTCCGGGAATTCCTCCGCTGTTGAACATTTTCATTACCTGTTTCATCTGTTCATACTGTTTTATCAGCTTATTTACCTCAGTTACGTCTGTTCCGCTTCCATTCGCGATTCTCTTTTTTCTGCCTCCGTTTTTGAGAAGCTTCGGATCTCTTCTTTCCTGAACTGTCATGGAATATATTATGGCCTCTACCTTTTTCATCTCTTTTTCAGCCATTGCCATATCTATGGCACTTGTATCCACACCAGGTATGAGCTTCATAATATTTCCCAAAGATCCCATTTTCTTGATCATCTTAAACTGTTTCAGAAAATCTTCAAAATCAAATTGATTCTTACGAAACTTTTCTTCCATTTTCTTTGCTTCATCTTCATCAATTACTTCCTGAGCTTTTTCTACCAGTGACACTACATCTCCCATACCAAGAATTCTTGATGCGAGTCTGTCAGGATGAAAAGCTGACATATCGTCAAGTTTTTCCCCGTCACTGATAAATTTTATCGGTTTTCCCGATACTTCTTTAATGGACAGTGCGGCTCCGCCTCTTGTATCTCCGTCTAGTTTCGTAAGTACCACACCGCTTATATCAAGATCGTCATTAAATGTTTTTGCCACATTTACTGCATCCTGCCCTGTCATACCGTCTACCACGAGAAGTATTTCATCTGGATGAAAATTGTTTTTTACTTCTTTTAGTTCATTCATAAGCTGTTCGTCTATGTGAAGTCTTCCTGCTGTATCAAATATTACATAAGTAGCATTCTCTTCCTTTGCCTTTTCCATACCAGCCTTACATATTTCCAGTACATTTGTACTCTCATCTATTGTAAAAGCCGGAATTCCTGTTTGTTCCCCGAGAACTTTTATCTGCTTCTTAGCTGCTGGTCTGTAAACATCGGCTCCTATCAAAAAAGGCTTTTCTCCTTTTTTCTTAAGGTATTTACCAAGCTTTGCCGAAAAAGTAGTCTTTCCTGCTCCCTGTAATCCGGTAAGCATTACTACTGTAGGCGGCTTCGCAGCTTTTGCTATGGTAACATTTGTTCCTCCGAGTACCTCTACAAGTTCGTCATTTACTATTTTTACAAACTGCTGGGTAGGATTTACACCTTTAATTACCTCTTCCCCCACAGCCTTATCTCTTATTTTAGCTACAAAATTCTTTGCCACTCCATAGTTGACATCTGCCTCCAGCAACGCAAGTCTTACTTCTCTTAAAGCATCTTTGATATTGCTTTCTGTCAGTCTGCCCTGACCGCTTACTTTCTTGAAGATGTCCTGAAATCTGTCTCCCAAACTATTAAACATTAAAACACCTCATAATTATCACATTATTATTAACTTCGCTCATAATGACTATTCCTCGTCAAATCCGAGTTCTGCTATTATTCTTTCGAGTTTTTCCCTTGAAAGTCCGCTTCGCAGTTCCTGAAGCTTATCTTTCAGTTCCATATCTCTTTTGTATATGTTTAATTTATTTTCATAATCATCAAGCTGCTTCATACCTCTTTTTATATTATCAAAAACAGCTTGTCTGGTAACACCGTATTCCTCGGCTATTTCACTAAAGGAATAATCCTCTTCAAAATACAGCTCCAGATATATTTTCTGTTTTTTACTAAATAAATTCTTATAGTAAAAAAATAAATTTGAATACTTTAAAAAATCGGCTAATTTATCCATAACATAGACTATTATATCGGATCACCATATCATTGTCAAGTATTTTTTCTTTACTTTTTTATTTTACAGGCTGTGTGACTTCTTTTTTTATTTTCCTGTTATCTTTAATCTGCTGTTTTTCCTATATTTATAAGACATTCCTATGGAATTACCCATAATTTTTTCCTTTTTCAAAAAAATATACCCTGACAAAGATCAGAGTATATTTTACTGATTATTTTATATTAATATCTATATCCGGTGCTGAAAGATCAATACTGGTATTACATTTTGGATTTTTTTTACTTGAATTGCAGCTGTGATGTACACTCGCGCAAGAAGTTAATAAAATGACCAATGTCATTACTAAAAATAACTTTTTCATTTATTTACCTCCAAAATTTATTAATTAATTATACCACATTTCCTCTTATCAAACAAACGGTATATTAATATCCAAGTATCTTATTCCACTCGTCTATTCTGTTTTTATTTTCCTCAAGAAGCTTTTGTACCCCGTCACCGCTTATAGTGATCTGCTCCATTACATCTCCCTGAGTAATTGATTTCAGCACTTCCATATCTTCCTCAGATTTCAGTTCGCCGAAAATGGCGTGTTTGTTATTCAGCCATGTTGTCTGTACAGTTGTTATGAAGAACTGGCTTCCATTTGTTCCAGGTCCTGCATTTGCCATAGCCAGCTTTCCGGGTTCTGAAAAATCAAGTCCGTTATATACCTCATCCTCAAATTTGTACCCCGGTCCTCCTGAACCCGTTCCTGTGGGATCTCCTCCCTGTGCCATAAAATCCTCAATTACTCTGTGGAATTTTAACCCGTTATAATATCCGTGCTGTGCCAGATTCACAAAGCTGGCAACTGTTACAGGTGCTTTTTCAGGAAACAAAACCAGATTAATAGTCCCTTTACTTGTTTTTATTGTTGCTGTTATACCAGACATCTTTTTATCCTCCTTATTTATTTTGTCAGCTGTTGATAATAATGATAACATAAAAATCAATAAAATTATTGTGATTTTTTTCATTTTACATCCTTTCTGTTTCAGATTATTCTGTTTAAAAAAATGGGCTGCTAATATATTCTAAACTCTTTCAGAAGCTTTTCCCTCTGTCTGTAATCGGGCATGTATCTTTCTATATGATGATAAAAATCCCTGCTGTGGTTAGGGTGTCTTAAATGAGCTATTTCATGAAGAACAACATATTCTATACAAGGTACAGGCTTTTTTACCAGTTCTGTATTAAGATTAATATATTTTTTTCTGTGATTGCATGAACCCCATCTTGATTTCATTTTTTTTATCGAAAGATGCTCTATTCTTTCACCGAGGATATTCAGATATTTATCCATAACCTGTGGAAATAAAGCTTTTGCCTTTTCAAAGTACCATTTTTCAGTTATTTTCTTTTTTAATTCATAAATATCTTCTTTTACAATAAGAATAAATTTTTCATTATTAAAATGAATTCTGTTTTCATTCCCGTTTCTTACTTCCAGCTCATAAAGCCGTCCGAGATAGCTCAGCTTTTCTCCTGATACATATTGTAATTCCGGATTTTTCGGAAGACTGTCAAGCCTTTTTTGCACTTCCTCTATCCAGCTTTTTTTTGATCTTATAAAATTTTCTATATAATCTGTATGAAGCTTCAGCGGTGCTGATATATAAATTCTTCTGTCAGGATAAATTCGTAAATTAATGTTTTTTATTTTCTTTCTTTCCACTTCATATCCGAGTATTATCTCTTTTTTCATTATGTTTCCTCTTTATCTCAAATATTTCATCACTATAAAAATATAGCATTTTTTATCAAATATGTAAATATTTACTAATTATACTATGATATTATTTTCTTAATTTCTGTTTCTGATATTTATCAGAATATTATGTAGACAAATATTGCTCCCAGTACAATTATATTAAATATCACTTCTTTCAATATTGAAATTTTGATATGATAATCTGTTCCCTCAAGATCAGCATACAATTTTTCATATCCCGTTATATTATGGTCTTTTTTTATATAAAAGCAGTATATTTTCCCGCAGTCATTCATAACCATCTTTATTCCGTTAAATATAGTTTTTCTGTATCGCACATCTGTATTTTTATATAATAATTCCAGTTTCATTACTCCGTCTTTATAAAAATAAAAATTATCCCTTTTTACCTCTAAATCTATCTCGCCTTTCAATAGAAGGCTCTTTTGCCCGAATAATATTTTTATAAAAAAAATCAGCACAACAGAAACCAATCCCAAAATATTATACCATATCTCATAATTCTCAATTAAATCCAGAAAAACAATAAAAAATAACATTAACAGCATCAAAATAGAAAAAATTGTATTTATCTTTTTTTCAAATTCTGTATTAGTTATTTCCATTTTTCTTATATTTAAAGTATATTTAGCATATTCTATCATTTCTCCCCCTAATTCCTTCTGTTATTTTGATAATATCACGGAAATTATTATATAAATTCCAAGCATTGCGAAACAGATTAACTTAGCATATTCCCTGATAAAAGAACTTTTTTGAAATTTTTTAGTTTTCATATCTGAATATAGCTTTTCGCATTCCTGATATTCACTGTCCATTTTCAAGTAAAACTCAAATATCTTTTCATGGGCATTAATAATTAATTTCAAATTATTAAAGAGTGTCTTTCTATACTTTGTATTTATGTAGTTATCCAGTAATTTCAGTGCTAATTCTTCATTTTTATAAAAATAAAAGTCTTTTCTTTTCATTATTAATTTAATTTCACCGTCTAATATCAATGTTCGTTTCACTCTAAAATTATTTATTATATATAATAAATAAAAAACAAAAAATAAAGCTATAATGCCGACATTAACTATTTTTTCTAAATCTATAAAAATAAATGGAATTATATATAATACAATACCAGAAATTAATACAGCTTTATCAGCTTTTTCCAAAAACTCTATATCCTTCACGCTGCTTTTCATCACATATAAATTATATTTATTATCTTCTGTCATTATTAACCCCTTATTTTCTAATTCATTTAATCGAAAATATTATTATGCTTCTATTTGTTATAAAAAATAAATTCATTATTTCATATAAACAAATCAGCTTATATTTCAAAAAATTTTCTCTTTTCATTAAACTACATTTTTATGTCACAATAATTCTATCTATATTTTCAAAAATACATTCATCAGCATAAAAAGCCATATTATCCCAATATACAAAGATACAAAGATTGTCCCTATAGTTTTCCATGTCCAGAATTTTATTTTTTCAATATAATTTTTTTGTAAATCATTATAAAATCTGTCATAATCCGGACTTTTATCATTCTTTGATATATGAAAATAATATCTTTTTATTGTCCCGTCAATTACCAGCACCAATCTGTTAAAAATTCCCTTTCTATATAAAAAATCATTATTTCTATATTGAAGTTCCAGTTTCTTTTCCGGATCTTCAACATTATAAAAATAAATATCTTTATCCTCAAATTTTATATATACTTCTTTCTTCAAATGAGTATCTTTTTTCATCTTATATCTAAGTATAAAATCCATAACCCAAATAGTTAAAGATGCAAAAAATATCATGAATATCGGTATCAATTTACCAAACCTGCTATAATTCGAATAATTTCCAAAAAATTAAATAAACGTAGAGTATGGAGAAGTATAAAAACAGAACTCCGAACTTTATCGCCTTGTATTTTTTACTCTCTGTATTATTCTTGTATTTCACACCAAATCTAGCCAACCTCAGTCTGTACCCCTCATCTGTACCCATTTATCTCTCCTCTTCCTCTAACCTCTTTATCTCATTTTCCACTATATCTCTCAGTGAACTAAGTCCGAAAAAGCCGGGCATTCCCCCGAAAATATCCGACCTTGCGAAAATCTCCTCGTATAAAACCGGAGAATTTTCTTTACAGCTTTTAAAAAATATTATTGCGTTTCTTTTATTAAAAATCCTTATTATGTCATGATTTTCCAGAGTTATTACCAGCGTAAGCCTGGTAAACTCTTTATTTTTTATTATCATTTTTGAAAAACCGACATTTTCTACCTCATGTATATCAAAATACATCTCTTTTTTCATTACATATGACAAATACGTAAAGATAAACTCCCCGTTCATCTCTTCCAGCTTTTCGCTCTTTATCTTCATTGACTTATAATAAGACATGTAAAGATAGTAAGCCAGAAAAATTAATATTAATCTTAAAAATAAATCCATTATATCACCATACCCAAACTTGCGGAATCACTCCCATTTTGTTTTACTTCAGAAGTATTAAATTAATTTTTGAATAAACATCTGCGCCAGTCCCAGAAAAAGAAAAAAGCCGCATACATCTGTAAATGTAGTAAGTAATACCGCTGATGCCAAAGCCGGATCTACTTTCAGACGCTTTAACGTTACAGGAATCAAAAAACCCGTCAGACATGCTATTGTCAGATTACCTATCATAGCAAGAAAAATTATAAATCCTAAAAATATATTTTTATTTACCAAAAACATAATGGAACCTGTAATAAATCCAAGGACTGCCCCGTTTATAAATCCTACAAATAACTGTTTCAATACCATTTTATTATTATCCACCATACTCAGTTCGCCAAGTGCTATTCCTCTTATAGTAACAGTAAGCGACTGTGTCCCTGCATTACCGCCCATCCCTGCCACAATAGGCATGGCAGTGGCCAGTATTACAGCTTTTGAAATAGTTCCCTGAAATGTTCCCACTACAAACGAAGCCAGAAAAGCAGTACCTAAGTTTACTACAAGCCACGGCAGCCGTTTTCTTATGGAAATCAAAAGTTTGGAATTTACATTTTCTTCTTCGGAAACTCCTCCTAATTTTAGGATATCTTCCGTTCCTTCTTCCAAAATTACATCAATAATATCATCTATTGTTATTATACCCAACAGCTGATTACGGCGGCTCACCACAGGAATAACCTTCAAATCATATTTAGAAACCATTCTTGCGACATCCTCCTGATCCACATCAGGATGAACGGAAATTATATTTTCATTTTTTATTTCACTAAGCTGCATATCATCAGGCGAAATTAATATATCTCTCAAATCCGCCTCACCTATAAGTTCACGCTTATTATCCAATACAAAAATCTTTTCTATTACCTCTGTTTTCGGCGCAATTACTTTTATTTTAGCCATAATGTCTTTTATCAGAAGCTCTTCTCTGAAGGCGATATATCTTGTTGTCATTATACCTCCGGCACTGTCTTCTTCATATCCGAGAAGCTCACGCAGCTTATTTGCCTCTGATCTTTTCATATTATCCAGTATGGATTTTCTCTTTTGAAATTCTATGTACCCAAGGATATCTGTAATATCATCGGGAGACATATGAGAAAAAATTTGTATTATTTCTTCATCAGAAAATAACTCCAGTATTTTTTCCTGAAGCTCTTCTTCTGCCTGCTCTATTACCTTGGCCTTATTTTCATCACTCATCAGATCAAGTATTCTTTTCAGTTCAATATCATCTAATTCTTCAAAACTTTCAGCAATATCTATAAAATGATTTTCTTTCAGATAATTTTCCAATTCATGTTTAGTGCGTATTTTTACTATTTCTTCTGTTATTTCTTCAACAACTTCTTCATTTTCATCCATGACTATACCTCCCAATAAAAAATTCCCCGTCTTTTATCAATCTTTAAAAAGGGAGACAGCCAAAATAGTCTTCAAATCACCAGATTTCTCTAATATATCTTTAACATCCACCCATTCATTTTCCAGATCTTCACCATGATCAAGATTTAGTTCCTTTGGTTTTATATTATTATCTTTTAGTCTCGCAGAAAAAAAGTACAGCTTTTCTGTTGTATACCCCGGCGAAGCGTAAAGTCCTTCATTCAGACTCTTAAAATCTGTTATGTCCTCTTCGGAAAATCCTGTTTCTTCTCTTAATTCTCTCAAAACAGCTGTTTTCGGTTCTTCTCCGCTGTCTATAAGTCCTGCGGGAACTTCCAGCATAAGCCCTTTATTTCCCGGTCTGTATTGTTCTACAAGTAAAATTTTGTCTTTTTCTTTATTAAATAAAGCTATACATACTGCATTGGATTTATCCAGATACTCCAGATCTATTCCTGTAGTCGGATGCTTCATTTTTCTCGGTTTCAAAAATCTAAATTCCTCCATTTACAATCTCCTTCATTTGTGTATTTCCATAAAACCATATTAATTAAAATATAGTTTCTATTATTTCTAATCCCAAATCATCCGCAAATTTTCTGGCGAGTTCCATTGCATCATCATTAAGCGATTCAGGTTCATGACAGTCCGAACTTGCTATAATTCTGCAATTATACTGCTTTGCTACTTCCCAGAATTCTTTATACGGATACATATATCTTCTTGGATTCTTATCATATATAAGATTTTTTCTTATACCATTTGCATTTATTTCCAAAACTGTATCTGACTCAGCTGCCGCCTTGCATATTATGTGAGCTGCATCTTCTGCCGCTCTGTTCCATACCATACGCCTTGACATGTATAAGTCAGGATGTGCGGCTATCTGAAACAACCCTGATTTCATGGCCTTTTTCATATATAGTGCATAATTTATCATATCTTCATCAGTATTTACTATCCATGAATCACGTAATTTACCGTTTACCACATATGTATGAAGCCCTAAAAGCAGATAATCCAGCTGCTCTTCAAGTTCTTTATAATAATACTCCAAATCTTCGAAATACTCTATCTCCAAAGATTTATAAATCGTAATTTTACCGCTGTACTTTCTCTGTGCTTCGCGTATTTCCGCGAGATAACCTTCCAGTTCATTCATTCCCATTCTGTCAAAATGATATTTCGGCAATGGAGAGTGATCGGAAATTCCTATTTCTGAGTAACCCTGTTTTATTGCCTCTTTTACGTAATCCTCCACGTCCCCTTCTGCATGACCGCACCTGTAATTGTGTGTATGAAAATTTGCTCTCACTAATATCACCTCTTCTATCATATTCTATCAATTATTTCAAAAAAAGGAAAGCAAAGTATAAAATTTTTTTAAGTTTTTTTCTTTTCTTATTCAAAGCACTGAAAATAAAGGAATAAAATAACAATAACGCTGTATAATTTTCTCCAAAAATGCTGGTAACTGCTGAATGGTCAGTTTTCAGAATACCGGAAATGAAAGTAACAATAACTTGTTTCCGGCTGGAATCTCTGCTATAATAGAAATGAATATTTTAATTTTTAGGAGGGCTTTCATTGATTTCAACAAGCAATTTATCACTCAGATTTGGAGGAAGAAAATTATTTGAAGATGTAAACATAAAATTCACACCCAGTAACTGTTACGGTATTATAGGTGCAAACGGTGCAGGTAAGTCTACATTTTTGAAAATATTATCAGGAGAAGTAGATTCTACCGAAGGTGATGTCATTACAGCACCAAATAAAAGAATGTCTTTTCTGAAACAGGATCACTTTGCATATGAAGAAGAAAGTGTTCTGAACGTAGTTATAATGGGTCACCAAAAACTTTATGAAATAATGCAGGAAAAAGATGCCATATACTCTAAAACGGAATTTACAGAAGAAGACGGCATGAAAGCTGCGGAACTCGAAGGAGAATTCGCTGAGCTTGACGGATGGGAAGCAGAAACGAATGCTGAAAAAATGCTTATAGGATTAGGTCTTGATGCGGAATACCATCATAAACTTATGAAAGAGCTTACAGAACCGGAAAAAGTAAAAGTTCTTCTGGCACAGGCGCTATTTGGGAACCCTGATATTCTTCTGCTGGATGAGCCTACTAACGGTCTTGATATAAAAGCAGTAGAATGGCTGGAAAACTTTCTTATGGAACTTGAAGATACTACAGTTCTTGTAGTTTCACATGACAGACACTTTTTAAACAAAGTTTGTACACATATTGCCGATATTGATTTCGGAAAAATAAAAATGTATGTAGGAAACTACGATTTCTGGTATGAGTCGAACCAGCTAATGCTGGAACTTACAAGAAACCAGAATAAGAAAATTGATCAGAAAAGAAAAGAATTACAGGAGTTTATCGCACGTTTCAGTGCCAATGCTTCTAAGTCAAAACAAGCTACCAGCAGAAAGAAACAGCTGGAAAAATTACAGTTTGAAGATATGCAGATTTCTAACAGAAAATATCCGTTTATTGAATTTAAACCTGAAAGAGACGCAGGAAATAACATGCTGAAAGTAGAAGGACTTACTAAATCAATCGACGGTGTAAAAGTGCTTGATAACCTTACTTTTACTATAAATACCAATGACAAAACAGTTATTTTATCTAAAAACGATATAGCTAAAACTACTCTTTTCCAAATACTTGCAGGTGAACTTGAACCTGATTCAGGTACCTATGAATGGGGTGTTACTACGTCACAGAGCTATTTTCCGAAAGATAATACAGAATTTTTTGAAAATTGTGATCTGTCACTTATTGAATGGCTGGGACAGTTTTCAGAAGACCAGCATGAACAATATTTGAGAGGATTTCTTGGAAGAATGCTTTTCTCTGGTGAGGAAGCCACGAAAAAAGCCAAGGTTCTTTCAGGAGGAGAAAAAGTAAGATGTATGCTGTCGAAGATGATGCTTTCTAATGCAAATGTTCTGTTAATGGATAATCCTACTGACCATTTGGATCTGGAATCTATTACTTCGCTGAATAAGTCTCTTATGAGATTTCCGGGAACTGTGATATTTACTACACATGACCATGAGTTTATACAAACAGTAGCAAACAGAATTATTGAGATCACACCTAACGGAATTGTGGATAAAATGATGGAATATGATGAATATATCGACGATGAAACTGTTCAGAACAGACTTGCAGAATTATACGGTGAAAATTAATACAGCACAGCCAAAAAGACTTGTTAAACAGGTCTTTTTGTTTTATTATTATCTGAATAGAAAATTATCATTCTACTATTATTGTGCTTGAAATCTAATTGAAAATCATGCTATGATGTTCTGGTGGAAATTTTTATTAATAGTAATTATATTTTTATTAAGTTACAAATCATTAAATTTATATCCACAAATAAAAATTAAAAAGGATGAGATTGATGAACAATTTAGGAAAATTAGAAATTACAATAAAACCAAATTTAGGAAATTATCTTTTATTTTGTTTAGCCGGTTTAGTTGCTCTTGCAATTGCTGTATTTTTTCCGGAATATTATGCAAACTGGGTTTGGCTTGGAATCCCGTCAATTCTGGTTGTTTATGTTGCAGCTCCAATACTGATAATATTTGCAGTTATATATTATTTACAGGGGAAAAAAGCAGATGAAAGTATTGAGCTGTATGAAAATGGTTTAAAAATCGGTGAATTTACTTCAAATTATGAAAATTTGGAACTAATAAAAAAAAGAGGCTTAATTTTTAACTTTCATGTTTTTGAAAATGAAAATGAAAGTAAAAAATATAAATTCCCTGTAAATAAAAAACAGCTTAATCTTATTAATGAAAAAATCAAATAATAAGCATTCAGCCTATATTCCGGAATTTTTGGGAGTGTGCAAGAAAGTCTGTAAATTAAATCTGATATAATAAAAGATTTGTTTTTCATATATTGATTTATCTATTA
>NZ_JAMZGM010000012.1 GCF_024158605.1 Sebaldella sp. S0638
TTATTACATAAAGTAACAAAGATTTTAAGTAGTTAATTTAGCTTTTTTAACTACAAACATATTATACAAGGAGGTAAAGCAATGAAAATAATTATAAATGCTGATGATTTCGGATATTCTAAGGGGATAAACTATGGTATTTTTGAAGCACATAAAAACGGAGTGCTGACTTCCACAACCCTGATGACAGGAATGCCCGGCGCAGAACATGCCGCTGCAATGATGAAAGAAATTCCTAAAATGGGTGTGGGTCTTCACCTGAATACAGCTTTGGGGAAACCGGGGAATTTCAAGAGAAAAACACTCACAGATGAAAACGGCTTTTTTATAAAACCTGATAAAGTATTGGAACTGGGGATAGACTATAATGAAGATGAACTTTATGATGAGCTGAAAGAGCAGTTTCTGAGATTTATGGAGCTTACAAAGCAGAAACCTACTCATCTGGATTCCCACCTGTTCAGCAGCGACAAGCTGGAAAAAGTGAAGAAAATCGCGCTGATTCTTGCTGATGAGTATAGAATTCCTTTGAGAAACCATGAGACAGGATATTACGAGAAAGTAAGATTCATTAATCACAGAGATTTTGGAGGAATTCCGGGGCTTGAATATGTGGCAGAAAACTTTGATGAGATAATAAAAAATAAATATGTGGAGATCATGACTCATCCGGGATATGCGGATACTTATGTTATGAGAAATTCTTCATATAATATGATGAGAGCAGAGGAACTGGACTTTCTCACAGGAGACAGAATGAAAGAACTGGTAGAAAGAAATAAAGCGGAGTTAGTTAATTATGCAGATATAATAAATGAAATAAAAAAGTAAATTTTGGGTAAAGTATATGAAGAATTTAAAATAAAAAAATAATAAGGCCGGAGAGGTTTGTTAATAATAATGAGTTATAGAATAATTATTGACAGGATTCTTCCGGTCTTTTTTAGTGAACAGATGTTTTTATTGTATTATTATCGGATTCACGAAAAAGCCGTAGATGAGAATATATAATATATATATTTGTAAAACAATCAATTTCTGCTATGTTGGGAATTTTCAGCTAAATTGGTGTTGAAAAAAAGCTAAAAATAATTTAGACTTTAATATGTAAATAAAAAAAATTGGAGGGAAAACGTGAATTTATATTTAAGTAATAACAGTGGTATTTTGGAAGTAGTTACCGGCAGTATGTTTTCAGGTAAAAGTGAAGAATTAATAAGAAGACTGAGAAGGGCAAAGTATGCAAAACAAAAGACAGCTGTGTTTAAACCTGCTATAGATAAGAGATATGAAGGTGACGATGTAAATATAGTTTCACACAGCCAGAACAGAATAGAAGCAATACTCGCAGAAAATGTAAGTGTAATGGAGGAATATCTGGAAAATAATCCTGATATTCAGGTAATAGGAATAGATGAAGCACAGTTTTTCGGAGAAGATGTAGTAGGATTTTGTGAAAAATGTGTGAAACTCGGGAAAAGAGTGGTTGTCGCAGGTCTTGACATGAATTTTCGAGGTGAGCCTTATGAGCCTATGCCGAGATTAATGGCAACAGCGGATTACGTGGATAAATTTCATGCAATATGCACAGTATGCGGGAATCCTGCTTATGTAACACAAAGAATTATTAACGGCGAACCGGCTTATTATGATGATCCTGTGCTTTTCGTAGGAACAACGGAAAGTTATGAGGCCAGATGCAGAAGACACCATATAGTGAAATACAGAGACAAAAAGGAAGCAAAAATATACTTTGTAGTGGGAACAGATGTAAATGTAGGAAAAGAGCATGCAGAAAACGAATATATTTTTGAAAATAATGACAGAGAATCAACAAAGATAATAAAAATCAATAATGTGGAAGATGTACTTGACCTTGCACAGCTTAGAAAAGATATAAAAGATGCTACACAGAGTCATGATGTAATTGTCATAAGGGTAATAGGCGGAATTCTTTATCCTTTGAAAGAGGAATATAACCTTCTGAATCTTATGATAGAATACAGAAAAGAGTCAGAGGTAGTGGTAGTAGCTGAAAACCGTGAAGGAATACTGAATCATGTTTATCTCACAATAGATGTACTTCACAGAAATAATATCAATGTAAAAGAAGTAATATACATAAATAAAAATAAAGAAAATGCAGAGGAAGCGGCGAATATTTCAAGAGTATCGCAAAGGCTGAAAATACCTTTCAGATATCTGTAGCAGAAAAGAGAAAAATATGAAAAATACCAACAGCAGAAAAAGACTGAAAATAAGAGAGTTAATTTATCTGATTTTGGGATTCTGTGTTTTTACAGTAATTCTTACGGTAAGTATGAAAAATATTTACTGGTTTACAGCATATATATTGTTATGTGTTTCTTTTGTTATTTATGGTGTATATGAAAACAGCACCATTCATACAAAGGATTTGGTAATAGAATCTGATAAGATTCCTTTAGGTTTTGAGAATATGAAAATTATATTTTTTGCTGATATTCAGATGGATTATTTTTATACAAAAAACAGAAAGAAAATAAGAAAAATAGTAAATTTCATTAATAAGGAAAAACCGGATATAATTTTGTTCGGCGGTGATTATATTAATAAAGCACGCGGGACAGAGACAGTATTTGAAGAGCTGGGATTTTTGAAAGCCGGTAAGGGTATTTATACGGTTTATGGTAATCACGATTATTATGATTACAAAAAAATAACTTCCAGACTAAAAGAACAGGGAATAAATATATTGAAAAACAACAGTGCGGAAATAAAAACAGAGAATGGAAGCATTGTCATAGCTGGGATAGATGATTATCTGAGAGGAACTCCCGATATAGAAAAGGCATTGGGCGGCTCCGGCGATATGTTCACGATTTTACTCTGCCATAATCCTGACTATTTTGAAATAATGCCGGAAGAGGCAAAGGAGAAAACGGATATAATCCTGTCCGGGCATACACACGGAGGACAGCTGAATTTATTTGGTTTTGCACCTTTTGTTCCTTCAAGATATGGAAGTAAGTATAGATACGGAATGAAAGAAACAAAAAACAGCAAAATATATATCACTTCAGGTCTTGGAGGGGTTGTTTTTCCTATGAGATTCATGGCAAGGCCTGAGATAGTGAATCTGGTACTGAAGAAAAAATAATACAGAGAATATTGTTATATTTTATTTGGTGGTTTGTTCGTTTTTTAGCAGTAAGATAAAGTGAATTTATAAAATAAAAAAAACAGCAGTGGATTTTTATCATTGCTGTTTTTTTCATCAGAACGGATTATTTATAAACATCCGTTGAAAGATATTTTTCTCCGTTATCAGGAGAGAGAGCAAGTACTTTTTTTCCTTTGCCGAGCCTTTTGGCTGTTTCATATGCAGCGGCAATGGCTGCTCCGGAAGAAATTCCCAAAAACAATGCATTTTGTCTGGAAATAACACGGCAGAATTCAAAGGCTTTATCATTTGAAATTCTGATAATTTCATCAATAACTGATAAGTCCAGAATTTTCGGAATAAAACCGGCACCGATTCCCTGAAGTTTATGCTTTCCCGGTCTTTCTCCCGAAAGAACAGCAGAGTCAACAGGCTCTACAGCAATAACCTTTATATCAGGGTTAAACTCCTTAAGTTTTTTTCCTGTTCCGGTAATTGTTCCGCCGGTTCCCACACCTGCCACAAAGGCATCCAAATCGGGCAAATCTCTGATAATTTCTTCTCCTGTAGTCTCGTAATGCTTTTCAGGATTTGCCGGGTTTTCAAATTGCTGCGGCATAAAATAATCAGGGTTATCCCTTAGAAGCTCTTCGGCCTTTTCAATAGCGCCTTTCATTCCTTTGTTTCCGTCTGTAAGAATAATTTCGGCACCATATGCGGCGATTATGCTTCTGCGTTCCACACTCATGGTATCAGGCATAATAATAATAATCTTATATCCCTTTAGTGACGAGATAAGTGCTAGAGAAATACCCGTATTACCACTTGTGGGTTCTACAATAGTTCCGCCCGGTCTGAGTCTGCCGGCCTTTTCAGCAGCTTCGATCATCCCAAGTGCGGCTCTGTCTTTTACACTGTTTCCTAAATTAAAACTTTCAAGTTTAACATAAATATCAGCAATATTTTCATCATTAAAAATATTGTTTAACTTGATAATTGGCGTGTTACCAACTAGATCAAGCAGGTTTTCATAAACCATAAATACCTCCTGAAAAATTGTACTGGCAAATGTGTATTAAAATAATACAGTTTTTACTTTATTCATGAGACTCAGTTTATTATACAATAATTAGAATGAAAAGCAAGTCTTTTTTATTAGTAAAATTTAATTTTAAATCTAAAGAGTTTCATTTGAAATTTTTTATATACTCTTATTTAACAGAAGGGTTATTTCATATGAAGATAGTTTTTTCAGTTAAGTAAATGCTTATTTTAGGGATGTGATATTGTTTAATGCAGCAGTATATAGTATAATTACATTTAGAAATAAAATATAAGTAAAATAAACTTCACTGAAGAAATGATTTTTATATTTAAAATATTGGAGAAAATAATAGAAAATACAGGGGAAAATAATATATGATAAAAAGTATAATATATTATTTAATTAATAGAATGAGTGATTCTGGATGTTATAAATTTTATAGATAACAAATGGGTTTTTATATGGGTTATTTTATGGATTTATTCAAAAAGTTACGACTTTAGAATAAAAATATGATATATAAGTAAATGTTTTAAAAATAACAAAAATTTTAAAAGGAGAAATAATGAGGAAAATATTTTTTATGTGTATTCTGATATTTGGAATAATATCAGCCAATGAAACCTCAGAAAGAATAAGAGAACAGGCACCTGAGGTAAGGGCAGCAGTTTTGAAGGCAAACGGCGAGAAACAAGTAGTTTTGGACAGTATGAAAATAAGTGCCGAAATCAAAGACAATATTTCTACAACAACTTATGAGCTTACTTTTTATAATCCAAATAACAGAATATTAGAAGGAGAGTTTGAATTCCCGCTTTTAAACGGTCAGACAGTAGTCGGCTATGCTCTTGATATAAACGGAAAGATGCGGGACGGAGTTGTAGTGGAAAAAGAAAAGGCAAGACAAACTTTTGAAGCAATAGAGAGACAAAATATTGATCCCGGAATTTTGGAAAAAACAAAAGGAAATAATTATAAAACAAGAATTTATCCTATACCTGCCAACGGATACAGAAAAATAAAAATAACATATGAGGAAATTCTCTCAGGGGAGAATGACCGTGTGGCTTATTATCTGCCTTTGAATTATAATAATCAGGTGAGGGATTTTTCACTGGAAATAAAAGTACCGGGACAGGAAATAAAACCTGAATTTATATCAAAAATTTCCGGTATGGATTTTGACAATTCAAAAACAGGATATTATACAGAAATAAATAAAAAAGATTTTGTACCGAATCAAAGTATAAAATTCAACATAAAATCAGATAAGAAAGAAAAAGTGTATACAGAAACAAAGGGGAAGGAAACATATTTTCTGAGTTCTTTTTCAGTAAATCCGGGTCAGAAAGAGAGAAAGAAGAGTAAGAAAATCACACTGGTATGGGATACTTCAAATTTAGGAAATAACAGAAATATCAGTGAAGAAATGAAGTTTCTTGATCTGTATTTTAAGTATTTGGATAATGTGGATGTAACTTTAGTAACATTTGGGAACAGAGTATCAAAACCGGAATCATATAAAGTAAGTCTGGGTGAGTGGGGCAAATTAAAGAACAAGCTGGAAGGGCTTCATTATGACGGAGAGACAAGATTTCAAAATCTGGATTTCAAAAAGTATAAGAGTGATGAGATAATTTTTGTAACTGACGGATTGCTGAGTTATGGAAAAGCCTGGGAAGAAACCTGTGGTAACTGTGAATTCAAGTAAAGCGGCAGATGAAAATTATCTTAGAGCGGCAGCACTTCAAACAAGCGGGAAATATATCGACTTAAATACCGGGAATGCAGAAAAAGCTGTCGAAAATATGAAAAGTGAAAATTACAGATTAATATCATATAATTATAATAAAAATGACATAGCAGAAGTTTATCCTCCTGTATGGGAAGGGAATTCTGAAGATTTTTCTTTTGCGGGAAAAATAAAAAAAGAAAAAGCAGAAATTACGGTAAATTTTGGATACGGGGATGTAATTACCGAAACAAGAAAAGTTTTTATAAACAGTATTGAGGAAAGTGCCGGGATCAGCAGACTGTGGGCTGGCAAGAAAATTGGTGAACTGAATAAGGATTATGAAAATAACAGAAGTGAGATAGTAAAAACAGCAAAAGAATACGGGATTGTAACTAACGATACTACTCTGATAGTTTTGGACAGGATAAATGACTATGTAAGATATGAAATTGTTCCGCCTGTGGAATTACAGGAAGAATATTTTAGATTAAGCGAAAAGGGGAAGAAAGAAAAAGCAGATGAGAAAAAATCAGCTTTGGGTGAAAGTGTGAAAATACTCGGAGAGATAAAGAAGTGGTATAAGAAGGATTTTCAGATTAAACCAGATGAAGAAAAAGTTAGTAAGAGTGTAAGAAATTCGGAGCTAATTACTTCAGGTATAGGAAGTAGTTCATATACTGAGAGAGAAAATAGAGGGACGCTCAATGTGGGAATATCAAGCGAGGGTGTTTCATTTGGAATAGAGTCACTTGGTAACATAACCATTGATGGAAAAAATGCCGGAATAAACTACAAAACCAAAGCGAACAGTACAATAAAAGTAAAAGCATGGTCACCGGATGAAGTGTATCTGAAAGAACTGGAAAATACACCTAAAAATGAGATGATGGAAAAATATTTTGAATTAAAAAAAGAATATTCAGATCAGCCGTCTTTTTATATAGATGTAGCAGATTATCTGCTGAAAAACGAAATGCCGGATGAAGCATTGCAGGTATTGTCGAATGTTTCAGAAATGAAACTGGAAAGTCCGGAATTATTGAAAGCATATGGCTATAAACTGCTTGAGCTGAATAAACCTGCTGAAACAGTGGAAGTATTTAAGGAACTGGTAAAGATAAAAGGAGAAGA
Organism: Sebaldella sp. S0638; assembly: GCF_024158605.1. NCBI lineage: Bacteria > Fusobacteriati > Fusobacteriota > Fusobacteriia > Fusobacteriales > Leptotrichiaceae > Sebaldella > Sebaldella sp. S0638. The sequence goes on from NZ_JAMZGM010000012.1 coordinate 7,054, forward strand.
CCCGCAGTCATACAGGGATCTGGCTATGGCTTATGAGAGAAACGGCGATTATCAGGAAGCCCTTAATACATACTATATAGTTTTGAGCAGAAACTGGGATGGAAGATTCACACAGGTAAAAGATGTAGTATTAAAAGAGATGAACAGACTGATAGTAATGCATCCGAAACTGAATGTTTCAGATATTGACAGAAGACTTATTTATCCTATGCCTTTAGATATAAGGGTAACGCTGGAATGGACTGCTGATAATTCTGATGTAGACCTACATTTCATTGATCCTTTTGGAGAAATAGGATATTACGGGAGAAGACTGACAAGAATAGGGAGCAGACTTTCAGGAGATATAACACAGGGATTTGGACCGGAGGAATTTGCTTTAAAGAAGGCAGCAGACGGAACATATATAGTAAAAGTCAAGTATTTCGGAGACAGCAGACAAAATCTTGCGGGACCGATAACATTGAGAGTGGTAATGTATACTAATTACGGTACAAAAAAAGAAAAATCAGAAGAAATTATGGTAAGGGTAAAAAGTAAAAAAGAAATGCTTGAAATAGGAGAATTATTATTCCAAAAATAAGAAAAGTAAGAGAGTGATCTGAAAAATCAGAGATACTCTCTTTTCTTTTAGGCAACATTTTTATTTGCGGGAGTATAAAATTAAGGAATATTTTTTTAATAAAACTTTCAATGTATGATATAATAAATACATGAAATAAAAAAGTGGTTTAAGGAGAGAAAAAATGAGTTTTAAAATGGCGATATTCGATTTAGACGGAACACTGGTGGATTCCCTTGAAGCAATATCAAAGCTTGCTAATCTGGCTTTTGAAGAAATGGGAATGGATACATATTCTTTGGAAATGAGCAGAACACTCATAGGACACGGTGTGGCAGGTATTGCTGATAAAGCTCTGCCAGAGGGAAGCAGCCCCGAATTGAAGGAAAAACTGGTAGCAACAATCAGAAAATATTATGAAAAATACTGGGATTATAATCTTCGTTTATACGACGGAATCCCGGAATTACTTGACAGACTAACTGAAAAAGGAATACTTTTAGCTATAAATACCAATAAAGACCAGAGATTCGCAGATGAAACTGTGGAGAAAACTTTGAAGAAATGGAATTTTACGAATATAACCGGAGCTGTGGATGGTAAACCAAGAAAGCCGCAACCGAATGGAATTGAAGAAATTCTTCGCGAACACGATATAGAAAAAAGTGAAGCCCTTTATATAGGTGATATGAGAGTAGATGTGGAAACAGCTGAAAATGCAGGAGTATACGGCGTATTTTGCGAATGGGGATTTGGGAACAGCGAGACACTTGACCTGATTCCTGATCTTATTGTAAAAAAGCCTGAGGAGATATTGGGAATACTGGAAACACAGGAGTAAATATGGAAATCAGAGATTTAGAAAAAACAGGATATTTCGGCTATTTATTTTTTATAAAATATGACGGGACAAAATTCGATTCTTTTGATGAAAATAAGGATATGAGAAGTGTAAAAGGAGAGTTTAAGAAACTCCTCTCAGAAAATAATATTTCTTATTACAAAGGAGTACAGCAGGCCGGGAGAACAGATAAAGACGTAAGCGCAAAAGAAAATATACTTTATATTAATACAAAACAGGAATTGAATTTATCAAAATTTGAAAATAATTCAGATACTATCGAAATTTTTGATATAAAAAAAACTCTTCCCTATCTGGAGCTGCCGAAGCTTATAGAAAAAAGGCATTACATATACAGATATCCAGCAGATAAAATAAAAAATAATATTTCAGAGATTAACAAAAGATGTACAGAACTTAGCGGGAAACATGATGTCAGCGGCTTTACCACAAAAAAAGGTAAAGAACTAAAAGAAAAAGTAAGAGAACTCACAGTATATTATGAAAATGAGGAACTTCACTTTTTGGGAAGCTCGTTTATGCCGCAGCAGGTGAGAATCATGAGCGGATATATACTTAATAATAAAAAACAGCCCCTTGAAGGCAAGTATCTGACATTGGAAAAAATGATATTTTCACAGGAACTTGAAGATATGATAATTCATAAAGATAATGTGATTAATGAAATAAATGTAGAAAAAATTGAAAGAAACAAAGAATTTATATTTTTCTATGTGAAAAAATCCAAAAAGGGTGAGGTCATAGGCAATAAAGGTAAAAATATAAAAAAACTCAGAGAAAAATATGGTAAAATAATCATAAAAGAACTATAGGAGAGAGTATGTATATCATAAGAAAAGCCATAGAATATTTTTTTCCTGTTATTCCGGGGGAGCTGTGCACAGAAGCACTGAGTCTTCTTGATGATAATGAAAAAAAGATATTTATGAAAATGGCCAAATATGACAGGAAACACTCTTTGGAAGTATATAAAAAAGTCAGAGAAAATGGTATACTTAAAAACGAGATTTTATATAAAAAACTGGCACTTTTACATGATTGCGGCAAGGGCAATACAAATGTGACAATAAGAGTTCTCCATAAAATTAATATAAAAACGAGTCTTAAAAAGCATCCTGACAAAGGTGCAGAAAAACTGGAAAAAACAGATAAGGAACTGGCAGTTTTAATAAAAAACCACCATGTAAAAAATTACGGCAGACTTATGGATGAATTTCAGAAACTGGATGATTTGAGTTAAAAATCAATGCCGTAAATTACATGAATTTGAAAGGATAAATAATGAGGAAAATTTTATTTTTAATAATATTCGCAGTATCAGGTTTTGTTTTCGCAGATACGGGAATACCGGCAGCGAAAGATACCGGAGATATAATTCTTGAGTTAATTAAGGAAGTGGAAAAAGATCCGGCTTCTGAAAAAAATCTTCCAAAATATGAAAGAATAATAAAATTTGCTGAAGAAAGCGATGATGTACAGATATTCTTAGTTGATGAGATTTACAGGTTTCCTAATGCAAAAATCAGTGAAACAAACAGAAGACTCATTCAGGGAAGCTATGTAGCAGGAGCATTGAAAAAACAGCTTGAGAATAAACAGAAAATAATAACTATAAGTGACGGAATAAAGAATGAACTCGTGGTTTATAAAATACTGAGAACTACAAAATATGTAAAAGTAGAATATCTGGAACAGCTTCTGGATGTAGAGCGGCAGGGTGGAATAGGTCAGGTATACTATAATTATGATGTAATGGGTATGGAGATGTACCAAAGCGCCACAGGAATGCAGGAAGATGCAGACACTCTGATAAATGTTTTGAAACTGCCTGTTTTTCTTGAAGTTTCAGGAGAAAAAGTGCTGATAACAGATATTAATTTTAATGTACTAGCTGATCTTACCACAATAATAGGTTTTTATGTGGTATCTGATGATTATGGCAAAAGTCAGGCAGTTATGGATAAAAAGGCAAAAGAGATAACAGAAAAACTTTTGAAAAATGAAACAGTAAAGAAAATATACGGAAAAAGTAATTATTCCGGCATAATGATAGAATATACCACACCAAAAGTAAAGCAGACTAAAGACGCAATATATAAGACAATGACAGAAAAGAACCAGTATGTGGATATGAAAGATGAAGTAAAACAGTTTCTTTTTGAGAAGGAAACTATAAAAGGATGGGAAAGCCAGAAATAATCCGTTAAACAAATACAAAGAATACCAGGAGTAAACTGAAAATATGGAAAAAATAATATTTGAAATATCAGAAGAAGGAAAAAGGCTTGATTCATATATAGCAGAAAGAACAGAGCTTACACGTACGAGAATTCAGCAGCTGATAAAAGACGGAAATATAAGTGTAAATAATAAGAAATCAAAATCTTCATATAAAGTAGAGAAGAGCGACCTGATAGAGATAGTTGTCCCTGACGAAAAAGAGATAGACTTAGTCCCTGAAAATATAGATATCAAAATCTTATATGAGGACAGCGATATGGCAGTTATTGACAAAGAGGCAGGGATAGTGGTTCATCCGTCACACGGACATGAATCGGGAACTCTTGTTAATGCAGTTATGTATCATATAAAGGATTTATCCGGAATAAACGGTGAGATAAGACCCGGAATAGTACACAGACTGGATAAAGACACAAGCGGTCTTTTGATTATTGCCAAAAATGATGCCGCACATTTGAAGCTTTCGGAAATGTTTGGTAATAACGGCATAAGAAAGACTTATGTGGCTATATTAAAAGGAAAAATAAATAAAGACAGCGGTGATTTAGAAACATTAATCGGCAGAGATCCAAAGGACAGGAAGAAAATGGCTGTGGTAAAAACAAACGGAAAAACAGCAGTAACACATTTTCAGGTTTTAGATAAAAATGAAAAATTTTCATTGGTAAAAGTAAATATAAAAACAGGAAGAACACATCAGATAAGAGTACATATGAAATATCTGGGCTATCCTGTTCTTGGTGATAAAATGTATGGAAGAGATAACGGAATGGCCAAAAGACAGATGCTGCATGCTTGTAAACTGGAATTCTTACATCCTGTAACACAAAAAGCAATGAAAATAGTATCAGAACTTCCGGAAGATTTTAAGGAAGCATTGAAAAAAACAGGTTTGAAGGCGGAGTTTCCAGAGGAATAATTATATTCAGGAGGTATTTATGAATAAATATACAGGATACATTGAGGTTTCCGCAGGAATGATAAAAATAGTCTGTAGTGAAGAACATGTGCTTTCAGTGAGTTTTTCAGATACATCCAAAGAAAATGACAAAGGATCAAAAGTTTTGGATGAAGCTTTGAAACAAATGAATGAGTATTTTTCCGGAAAAAGAAAAACATTTGATCTTCCTCTGTATTTTGAAGGAACAGAATTTCAGAAAAGTGTATGGAATGAATTAAGAAAAATACCATATGGTATCACAGTTTCATATAAGGATATAGCTGAAGGAATAAATAATGAAAAAGCTGTGCGTGCTGTAGGGAATGCAAATAATAAAAATAAAATAATGATAATAGTGCCGTGTCACCGTGTAATCGGAAAGAATGGGAAGCTCGTAGGTTTTGCAGGCGGACTTGACAAGAAAGAATTTTTACTGGAACATGAAAAGAAATTTTTGTAAATTTAAGAGGTAAATATGAATGAACTAAGACTATTTGACAATGAATATAACTGCGTAATCGCAGGTGTAGACGAAGCAGGAAGAGGGCCGCTTGCAGGACCTGTAGTTGCAGCAGCTGTGATAATAGAAGATTATTTTGATGAACTCGACGGAATAAATGATTCCAAAAAGTTAACAGAGAAAAAAAGAGAAAAACTTTATGATATAATAAGAGAAAAATGTAAAGTAGGAGTAGGAATAGCCAGTGAAAATGAAATAGACAAAATAAATATACTAAATGCTACATTTCTGGCAATGAGAAGAGCCTTGGAACAGGTAGGCGGTTATGATATAGTATTGGTAGACGGAAATCATAAAATAAGAGAGTATTCGGGAAAACAGCAGGAGATAATCAAAGGAGACGGAAGGTCAATGTCTATTGCAGCAGCATCAATAATAGCAAAGGTATACAGAGATAATATAATGAAAGAACTCGCTTTGAAATATCCTGATTACAGATTCGAAAAACATAAAGGATACGGAACCAAACTTCATCGTGAACTGCTTCTGGCACATGGTGCATGTGAAATACACAGAAAGAGTTTTCTGAAAAAAATACTGGGGGAGTATAGTGAATAAAAGGGAAAAAGGGTTTAAGTATGAAAATCTGGCAAAAAATTTTTTGATAAATAATGGTCTGGAATTTGTAAGAAGTAATTATTATTCCGAGTACGGCGAGATAGACCTTATTTTTAAAGAGAGAGATGCTTTGATTTTCGTAGAGGTAAAGTACAGAAAGAACAGTGACTACGGTTTTGCAGAAGAGAGTGTGACACAGGCTAAACTGAAAAAAATAATAAACATCTCTTTGAACTATATATCTGAAACTGACTGGAATGGTGGCTGCCGATATGATTTGGTAGCTATAAACGGGGAAGAGATTATTTGGGTGAAAAATCTTGTTTGAGGGAGAAAGAAATGATACATGTATTTAATAAATGTTTAAAATGCAATTCTGAAAAATATGAGTTAAAAACTATTGCTTTTCCTACTAAAGCTACTGGAGAAGTAAAGTTTTCAATGGATATTTATTATCTGAAAATCTGCTCTGACTGTGGTTTTACAGAGATGTACTCAGCTAAGGTGTTTGAAAAGAATGAAAAGCCTGCTGTGGAATTTTAAGAAAGTATTCTTTAAGGATACAGATCTTCTGAATAAACGAGAACTGAAAAAAATCGAGATATCAGAGGAAACACTGAAAATATTCAGGCTAAGAGGAAGTTTGAAGCAAATAAACAATATTTATTATTTCTGGAATTATGACAGAGATTTTAAACTCCTTATTTCCAAGCTGAAATTCAGGGGACAGAAAGATATCGCACGGAATATAGCTGCTTTAACCAAAAGCGGAATAAAATTCGTTCTTGAAAGAGAGAAAATTGATTATATAATTCCCGTACCCATAAGCGCAGAAAGAAAGGCAGAAAGAGGATTTAACCAGACGGAAGTATTGCTGGATGCTCTAAAGCTGCAGTATTTGAAGATAGAGAGAATAAAAAATACAAAAAAGATGTTTAAGATTCTTGAGGAAAATAAAAGAAACCAAAATATCAAAAACAGCTTTTTTATAAATGATGAAATTAATTTAAGCAATAAGAATATATTGCTTTTTGATGATATAGTGACCACAGGAGCTACACTCAGAGAAATAAAAAATGAAATACTAAAAAAATATAAAGTAAATAAAATAACAGTGCTTACACTGGCGGCAGCCAGGGAAATAAAGGTTAATAAGGGAGAAATTTAGGGTTTTTCTATGTGAATATATAGAAAACAGTTATCAAAATACAATAAAATAAATTTCGGATATGTATTATTTTGTGACAGATTTTCTGATTTTCATGAAATAAATAATTATTTGCAAAAATAAAAATAAATGATAGAATATAGCAACGTAAAATATTAAATGTTTTGGTTGTTTTTCAATGTATTATCATAATAAACAAATGATTGAAAAAAGAACAAAATAATTAATTAAATAGAAATAATATAATGAAAATTAGAATATCGGATTTTATTATAAGCAAAAGTTAATAAGGGAGAAATAAATATGAAAAAATGGTTATTACTGGCGGCTGTATTTTTTGCATTTTCTGTATCTTACGGGGCGTCCTCTGGAGAAGAAGTAATTCCGAAGATCAGCGAAAGAAGAGATAATTATATAGATAAAGCCTCTATTTCCCACGAAGAAAATGTGAATTACAGGGTAGATAATAATGAAACTGTGAGAATCCTGCTGGATGTAAGAAATAATGACATAGAAAAAGTGGAACTCATTTACGGCAATAACAGGGCTGAAATGAGCAGTTTCGGGAATTATAAGGGTAAGGAGATATTTTCTGTAGAAGTACCTAATGAAAATTTTTCATATTATTTTGCACTGACAGATGGTCATGCGAAGTATTTTTACGGTAAAACACAAGGTGAAAATGATTCAGAAATTATTCCTTTTACATATCAAAGAAGTTATGATTTCACAAATATGCCTGAATGGGCAAAGACAGGTACAGGATATCTGATATATATAGATACTTTCAGAAATGGAAATTATGATAATGATGCTATTTTTAATGAATTCGGGACGAATAACTTTAGTGCACCCACAGGAACAATAAGATCTGGAACACCGCGTAGAAGTCTTGCCACTGCAAACTGGAATACAAATCCAGCCTATAAGGCGTTTACAGTTCATCCGTGGACAGGGAACTATGAAGAACTGGATTCATGGGAAGAAAACGCTGGGAATCAGATAAAAAAATATACAAGAGTATACGGCGGAGATCTGGCAGGTATCATAGATAAGCTTGATTATCTGAAAGAACTGGGAATAAACTATTTGATAATATCCCCGCCTGTTTATTCATTTTCAAATCATAAATATGATGCGATTTATATGAATCATGTGGATCCTACATTTGGTTATCTTGAACAGACAGGAACTAATGAAGGAATGGATGTCAAAGGAACAGTAAGCAATACAAACGGAGCAAGAGAGCTTGATCTGCTCGTGTATAACGCACAACAGGACAAGAATCTGCTTGATGAAACAACAGATCCCAAAACATGGAAATGGACGAATTCAGATTTATTGCTGGCAAAACTGGCAAGAGAAGTACATAAAAGAAACATGAGAATAATAATAGAGCTGTCTCCGGATGTCACTTCAAATAAATTTTTTGCGAACCTGAATCCGAAATATAATAAATGGTACAGAAGTAAGTCAGATTTGAGACTGGACTTAAATAATCCCGATGCTCAGAATTATGTGTTTAATTCTTTGAAGAAATGGATTTTAGGACCTGATGAAACATTTAAGACTTATGAAGATGATGACGGGATTGACGGAGTGAGATATGTTTTTTATAAAAATGAAAATAAAAAAGCACTTGCAGAGATCACGAAAAAACTGAAAGAGTTTAAGCCGGAAATACTTGTTTTGGGTGACCAAAGCAGAAATTTCGGCGATGATATACAAATGGGACTTTATGATACAGGAGTAGACTATAATTATGTTAATGAAATGATAAAATACATAGTAAATAGTAATTCTAATTATAAAATAGATAATGTAGAATTCGCATCCAAAATGGCTGAAATATATAACCAATATTCAAAACAAAAATTTTATGGGGCAGAAATCTATCTTGATTCATTGGATACAGACAGAATTTATTCTGGAATAATTAATCCGAACAGAGTATTTGACAGAAATAACAGCTCAAGTGAATACAAGGAAATAAGACCTGATTTATATGATGGTGAAGCTGTAAGAAAACTGAAAATGCTGGTTAGCATCCAGATGATGCTTCCTGCAAGTCCGGTGGTGTATTACGGTGATGAAAAAGGTATGTGGGGCTCTGATTATCCAAGAAACAGAAAACCGATGCTTTGGGAAGATCTGGCGCCGTATGACAACGAAAGTGATGACATTTCGAAATATATGGACAGACTGAGAAATATGCCTGAACAAGTTGTTATAAATGAAGTGGAAAAGAAAATATATTATCCTGTGGCAGTTAATCAGGATATAGAAAGCTTCTACCGCAAGATACTGGGAATAAGACAGGAATACAGCGATCTTATAAGAAATTCTGATTTCAAAATACTGGAAGTTTCTAATGACCCTAAAACACAGGCTCGTGTAAATGAGTTTATCTCATATTATATGTCAGAAGAAAAAAGAAAAGCACAGACATATCAAAAAAAGGTCATAGAAGTAAAAAGGCCTGATGTGGATTACATAAGTTATGAACTTACCAATGGTAAAGAATCACTTGTAATAATAATTAATAACAGTAACGACAAATATACAATAAAAGCTCTTGTACCGAAACTTTTCGGAGAATATAAGGATTTAATGTATGATAAAAAATATTATGTTTCTGACAGAACAATAGAAATTACATTGAAGCCGAAAGAAGTAACAATTTTATATTCAAAATAATATAAAATCAATTATCTGAACAAAAGTTTATGAAGGTTTGTTCCAAGGAAAATATTGATAAAAAAGCAAAAAAATATATTTAAAATTTCATTTATATAAATAAAAATAAAAGTAAAAAAATATTGAAAATATTTTTTATTTGTGATATGATTACTCTAATACAAAATTATTGGAGGTAATTATAAATGAAAAAAATATTATTAGTTTTATTGGCTTTAGGGGTAATTTTCTCGTGTGGTAAGAAAGAGGAAGCTAAAACAGATAATGCGGAAACAAAAACAGAAACAACAACTACAACAGAGCCGGCTAAAGAAGGAGACGCACCTGCTGCAGATGCTGCTGCGTACACAGTTCCTGAAGTACAAAAATATATTGAGGACTATAAAGCTCTGCTTAAAGAATATACAGCTGCAGTTAATGCAAAGGATGAAGCAAAATCAACTGAATTAGGTGACAAAATACACGAACTTACTACAAAAGAAGCTGAATATGCTGTAAAGCTAACTGATACAGAAGAAGCTAAAAAATTCTCTGACGAAATGGCAAAGCTTGATGAAGAATATGACGCTTTAGCTGAAAAAGCAGAATAATATAATAATTGAATTAAAATAAAATAGAAATATGAGCTGAAAGGCTCATTTTCTATTTCATAATAAAAAGTATATTTTGATTTGTTGATTTACCAATAATATGAAGAAGGAATATGAAATTAGAAATTAAGTGAAAACATACAGTGAATGACAAAAATAAAATTTTATAATTGTAAAACTAAAAAAAAAATTTATTTTTTTTATAGATAAATATGTAGTAAAGATAGGAATAGCAAAAATATCATAAATAAAGCAGTTAAAAAAAATTTTAAAGAGCTATTGACAAAAATAAAAAACAAGGTATACTATCAATGTATTATGGTAAACGTTTACTCAGAAAGTGAAGGGAAGTTTTATGAATATAAAAGAAAAACTGTCCATTAAAGATATTGCCAGAAAAGCAGGAGTCTCTATTGCTACTGTATCACGTGTTCTTAATAAAAACGGAAGATATTCTCAGGAAACAGAGGAAAAAATTCTGAAAATAATAGAAGAAAGCGGTTACAGAAGGAATGTAAATGCAAAAAGCCTGAGAACAAAGAAAACACAGACATTAGGTGTAATAGTTCCGGACATCACCAATGAATTTTTTGCAAAGATAATTCAGTCTGTGGAAAGAAATGCAATGAAATATGATTATTCAGTGTTTGTATGCAATACAGATGAAGATGAGGCAAGAGAGCAGATGCAGGTGAAGAATCTGCTGGAAAAATTTGTGGATGGTATTATTTATATTTCAGGTAAAACAAACTCCGGGGAAGAAGTAGAAGGAAATATCGGAATCCCCGTAGTGTATATAGATCGTTATATTTCAGCTTCGAAGATGTATGTTCAGTCGGATAACAAAGAAGGAGGCTATCTGGCTACTAAGGAACTGCTTGACGCGGGATGTGAAAATATAATGATAATAAAAGACTTTAGACAGATATCATCGATTATAAGCCGTTATGACGGGTATAAGCGGGCTTTGAAGGAGGCCGGGAAATCTGTTGATGAAAATTTGATCTATAATGTGGATCATGTTAATTATGAAGAAGCCAAAAAAGGAGTTTTGGAGAAAATAAAAAGCGGGATAAAATTTGACGGTATTTTTGCCACGAATGACTGGATGGCTTTAGGGGCAATAAGTGCATTAAGGGAGAAAAAAATCAGGATTCCTGAAGATGTAAAAATAGTCGGTTTTGATAATATGTCAATAAGCGAAATTACATCACCTTCTATCACTACTATTCATCAGGATTCAGAAAAATTAGGCGAGTATGCTACAGAAATATTAATGGGAATAATATTGAAAGACGAGGCAGAGGTGAAGAGTATCAGTGTTCCCGTAAAATTAATTAGACGAAAGAGTACTGAAAATAAATAAAATCATTTTATTTATTTAAGAGAATGAGTAAACGTTATCTCTTATATGTATTAATTCAGTATTTCAAAGAGTGAATGGAGATTTTTTGAAAAGCTGAATAAAATAAAACAGATGTTTTGAGCTTGGCATTATCGCAAAACATTGACTTTATTAAGGTAAAATATATTTCAGAATGAGGTATTTAACTATGGAAAATATTGAAAAACTGGTTGAAATGAAAAATATTACAAAAAAGTTTTCTGGTGTTACAGCTTTGAATAATATTTCCTTCGATGTAAGAAGAGGTGAGGTTCACATACTTCTGGGGGAAAATGGAGCAGGAAAATCAACACTTATGAAAATTTTGAGCGGAGCATATCAGCCAACATCAGGGAGCATCAGTTTAAAAGGAAAAGATTATGATCACCTGACACCAAAAGATTCATATGAAAACGGAATAAGCATTATTTACCAGGAATTAAGTGTAATTAATGAATTATCAGTACAGGAAAATCTGTTTGTAGGAAAACTTCCTACAAAGAGGGTCTTAGGTGTGAATCTTGTAGATTATAAAAAAATGAAGGAAGTAGCAGAAGTACTGACAAAGAAAGTAGGACTGCACAGAGATCTGAATATATTTGTGGAAGAATTGAGTATTTGCGAAAAGCAGCAGCTGGAAATAGCAAAATCACTTGTATCAGATGCAGATATTATAATTATGGATGAGCCTACTACTTCATTAACACAGGAAGAAACAGACCAGCTGTTTGCTATAATAAGACAGCTGAAATCAGAAGGAAAAGGAATAGTTTATATATCTCATAAACTAAAAGAGCTTAAAGAAATAGGAGACAGAGTTACAGTACTTAAAGACGGGACATATGTAGGAACAAGGGAAGTAAAAGATGTAGAAGTAAAAGACCTTGTATCTATGATGGTAGGAAGGGAAATAAAATCAAAATATCCTTCTAATAATCCTGATATTGACAAAACAAAAACTATTTTTGAAGCTAAAAATATAACAAGATATGACGGAAAAGCAAAGAATGTTTCTTTCAAATTACAGCAGGGAGAAATTCTGGGATTTGCAGGGCTTATAGGTTCTGGAAGAAGTGAACTTATGAATGCTATATTCGGTGCTGATCCGCTAAAAGAAGGAAAAATTTCTCTTTTCGGCAAAGAATTAAAACCAAAAAGCGAATATGTTTCTATAAAAAACGGTATAGCATTTGTTACGGAAAATAGACGTGAAACAGGATTTTTTCATAACTTTGACATAAAAGAAAATATATCAATTCTTCCTTTTATAAAAAGTTCAAAACTGGGAGGAATCTGGGGACTGGTAAATGGCAAAATGGAAAAGAAATATGCCGATGACGAAAAAGTGAAGCTGAATATAAAATGTTCTTCAATTAATCAGAATATTACAGAACTATCAGGTGGAAACCAGCAGAAAGTGATACTTGGTAAATGGATGGCAGCAGAATCATCGCTTATTATATTTGACGAACCTACTAAAGGAATAGATGTAGGAAGTAAGAGTGAAATATATACACTAATGAGAAAGCTGTCCGACGAGGGCAAAGGAGTATTGATGGTATCTTCGGAACTTCCGGAATTACTGGCGGTATGTGACAGGATAGCTGTTTTCAAAAATGGTGAAATAGCGGAAATTCTTAACGCAGATGAAGCTACTGAAGAAAAAATTATGTATATTTTAACACACGAAGGAGATATGAAAGATGACAAAAGACTTTAATAACTTATGGCAGAAATACGGAACATTCGGAATATTGATTATTGTTGCCGTAATATTCGGGGTTAGCCAGCCTGCATTATTCTTTTCATTTAATAATATAACACAGATAGTATTACAGAGTTCTGTAAACATACTAATAGCATGCGGAGTATTTTTTGCAATATTAATAGCGGGAATTGATCTTTCTGTGGGATCTGTAATAGCACTTACGGGAATGTTTACTGCAAAGCTTCTGCTTGCAGGATTTCACCCGATACTGGCAATATTAATAGGTGGAATCATCGCCGGTGCAGCAATAGGAGCAATAAACGGGGCACTTGTAAACGTAACAGGATTACATCCATTTATTATAACACTTGGGACACAGTCTATATTCAGAGGACTTGCACTGACTATATCTGATGCGAACTCGATATTCGGATTTACTCCGTCATTTACAAATACAGTAGCAGGAAAAATACCGTTCTTTGGATTTGATATTCCTGTTCCGGCTTTGATAGCAATAGGAGTGGCTCTGATATTATCATTTATTACAAATAAAACAAAACTTGGAAGAAATATCTATGCACTTGGAGGAAACAGCCAGGCAGCATGGTTTTCAGGAATAGATGTAAAACTGCATACACTTATAGTGTTTATAATATCTGGTGTTTGTGCCGGAATAGCAGGAGTAGTTTCCACTGCAAGGGTAGGAGCGGCAGAACCTTTGGCAGGGGTAGGATTTGAAACATTTGCAATAGCTGCGGCAATAATAGGAGGAACAAGTTTTTTCGGAGGAAAAGGGAAAATATTCGGAGTAGTAATGGGAGGACTTATAATCGGAGTAATAAGCAACGGTTTGAATCTTCTTGGAGTAAAACCATATTACCAGCAGATAGTAATGGGTGGTTTAATAATATTAGCAGTTACAGTAGACAGATTGTTTGCAACAAAAAAGAAGGGAGCTTAATATGAAAAAAATGATGTTTTCACCGTCACTTATGTGTATGGATTTGCTTAATATGAAAGAACAGGTGGAAATCTTAAACGAAAGAGCAGATTTTTACCACGTGGATATCATGGACGGGCATTTTGTAAAAAATATAACATTATCACCATTTTTTGTATCAACTTTGAAAAGAGTATCAAAACTTCCGATAGATGTACATCTTATGACAGAATATCCGGATGATTACATTGAGGAATTGGCAAAAGCAGGAGCAGACTATATTTGCCCGCATGCAGAAACAATAAATAAAGATGCTTTCAGAATTATTAACAAAATCAACAGCTTTGGATGTAAAGCCGGAATAGTGCTTAATCCTGCTACTCCTATAGAATGGATAAAATACTATATTCATCTGTTGGATAAAATTACTATAATGACAGTAGATCCGGGATTCGCAGGACAGCCTTTTATACCTGAAATGCTGGATAAAATAAAAGAATTAAAAGAACTGAAAGAGAAAAACGGATACAAATATTTAATAGAAGTAGACGGTTCATGTAATGAAAGAACATTTGACATCCTCACGGAAGCAGGTGCTGAGGTACTTATAGTGGGAAGCTCCGGTTTATTTAATTTAGACAGTGATTTGCCTAAAGCCTGGGACAAAATGATGGAAATATACGAGGCAAAAACTGCAAAATAATAGGAGAGATGACAATGCAAAAAAAGTATATTTTAGGAATTGATATAGGAGGTACGAATTTTAGAACAGGTTTGGTAACGGAATCATACACAGTGGAAGATTTCAGAATAAAACCAAGTCTGGTACTGCAAAACGGTGATTTTATAGAAAATCTTTCTGGTGAAATAAAGGACTATATCAATAAATACGGCAATGAAATAGAAGGTGTGGGGATAGGATTCCCTTCATGCGTAAGTAAGGATAAAAAATTCGTATACTCTACACCGAATATGAAAAATCTGGATAATGTAAATGTAACAGACAGATTATCAGAAATTCTGAATATACCGGTTTTTATAAATAAAGATGTAAATTTCCTGATGCTTGATGATATAAAGAAACATAATATGGAAAAAGATAAAATAGTACTGGGATTTTATATAGGAACAGGATTCGGGAATGCGGTATATATAAACGGAAGTATTCTTGAAGGTAAAAACGGTGTTGCCGGAGAGCTGGGACACATACCGGTGATGAACAGCGAGGAAGAATGTCCTTGTGGTAATACAGGCTGTATAGAGATATATGCTTCGGGGAAAAATCTTCAGAAAATATTAAAGGAAAACTTCCCGGGAGACATAATAGATGACATCTTTGTAAAACATAAAGATAATGAAATAATAAAAAAATACATAGATACTCTTGCTTTGCCAATAGCTACAGAAATAAACATATTCGATCCGGACTACATAATAATAGCAGGCGGAGTTCCGATGATGAAGGGATTTCCAAGAGACTATCTTGATAAATGCATATATAAATATGCAAGAAAGCCTTTCCCCGCAGAAAATCTGAATATAATTTATTCGGAACATGATCAGAAAAGCGGAGTTTTAGGAGCAGCTTATTATATCAGAAATATGAAAAGCTAAAAATAACGGTTTTAAAATTTTTTAAAATAAATAATATTATTTAGGAGGGAAACAAAATATGAAAAATATCATGAAAATTTTTCTATTATTAACAATGTTTTTATTAGTTTCTTGTGGTGGAGCAAAAGAAGAGGCAAAAACTGAAGGTACAGGCGATGCTGCAAAAACTGAACAAAAATCTGAAGGACAAGCCGAAATAGCAATAGTTCTAAAAACTTTATCAAATCCGTTCTGGGTTGAAATGAAGGAAGGAATAGAAAAGGAAGCAGCAGCTCAAGGAATAAAAGTAGACATCATAGCAGCAAGTTCTGAAGAAGATGTACAGGAACAGTTAAGATTAATAGAAAACTTATTGGGAAAAGGGTACAAAGCAATTGGTATAGCTCCTCTGTCACCGGTTAACACAATTCCGGCAATAGTAGAAGCTAACAAAAAAGGGATTTATATAGTAAACATTGATGAAAAAATTGACATGGAACAGTTAAAAAAATCAGGTGGAAGCGTATTGGCTTTCGTAACAACTGATAACGTAAAAGTTGGTGGAAAAGGTGCAGAGTATATCATCGGAAAATTACCTGAAGGTGGAGAAGTAGCAATTATTGAAGGTAAATCAGGAAATGCATCGGGAGAATTCAGAAAACAAGGTGCTACAGAAGCATTTAAAGCTGATTCTAAGTTTAAATTAGTAGCAAGCCAGCCGGCTGACTGGGACAGATCAAAAGCATTAGACGTAGCGGCAAACTTAATTCAAAAATATCCTAACTTAAAAGCAATCTATGCATGTAATGATACAATGGCTCTTGGAGCTGTACAGGCAGTAGCAAATGCTGGGAAAACTGGTCAGATATTAGTAGTAGGAACTGACGGAGCCCCTGAAGCAAAAGACTCTATCAATCAAGGAAAACTAAACGCAACAGTAGCACAAGATCCTGGAATGATAGGTGCAACAAGTTTAAGAATATTAGTAGACGCATTAAAAGAAAAACCACAGATTTCTCCAGATGTAGCACCTAAAGAAGTGCCTGTAGAATCTAATCTGATTTCAAAATAATAATTATTTTATCATCTAGCAGGTCTGCCTGCCAAAGTCTTGTTCCTTCAGAATACCATCAGGAAGAACAGAGACCTGGCAGGCAGAAATAATTATTTTTGGAAATAAGGACATTCCTTATTAATCAAGGTATTATGAAAACTGGTGGTTATGAAGAAGTATCTGGGTTCAAAAGGGGTAGTTATAGAAAAACTAGACTATTAAGCAAAGAAATGATGGAAATTATAAGAAATATTCGATTTTTAGATTTACATGCAATAAAAAACCTTGTGAAAGAAATATATGAATTCAAATACAAATTATTATATATAATAAACAGCAAAAATAGATATGATGAGAAGTCATATCTATTTTTATTTACAAGGAAGAAAATGAATAAAATTTTCAAGCCTTAAAAATATCACTTTATGGGAAAAACAGAGTATTATTTGAGAAACAACAGGAATATCTTATTAGAAAAAAATAATCTGATCTTTCGCTGAAACTGAAAAGACCAGATTATTTTAGTGTTGTTTATTATTATATTTTTTACTTTATGATACCAGATTTTGAAATCTCTTTATACCAGTAAGCACTTTTTTTAGGATATCTTTCCTGTGTCTGAAAGTCTACATAAAATAAACCGTATCTTTTGTTAAACCCGTTTGTCCATGATAAAACATCCATTAACGACCACACAAAGTACCCCTTTATATTTACCCCATAAGTCACAGCCTGATTTATCGCTGTCAGATGCTTTCTTATATAGTCAATTCTGGGAATATCGTTTATTTCACCATTTATAAAGTCATCCTTATATCCCATCCCGTTTTCTGTTACATAAATTTTTTTATAATCAGGATATTCTTCTTTTATTCTTACAAGCATATCGTATAAACCTTTTGGATAAATAGGCCAGTCCCAGTCAGTTGTTTCTATCTCAGGATTTTTTACTCTTTCACCTACTCCTTTTATTCTAAAAATAGCGGTTCCTTTCTTCCCCGTACCATTATGATGAATTTCTGTTTCTCCTTCATACCCTTTCAAAAAATGGCTTGCATAATAATTAACTCCAAGAAAATCATTCAGCTCTGCCCCTTTTTTCAGAATATCAGGTTCATCATCTTTTATATCAAGTTTTGCATCATATTTTTCCAGAATTCCCAGTATAGTCTGCATTGTGCTTTCACTGTAAGCACCTTTTAATGAAGCATCCAGCATAAATTTGTTCGCCAGTGTGTCTTCAAGAAAAGCAGCTCTTTTATCTTCGGGTTTTTCAGATATTGGATATTTCGATTCTAAGATATGAATTATCCCTATTTCACCGTCTAAGTTCAATTTTTTATATTCAATAACTGTTTTTGCATGGGCTGTACACATATTATGCATTGCCTGTACTGCTTTTGGAAGATCATATTTTATATTCGGAGGAAAATGCCCTATTATATACTGCCCGGCAACTACAGACCATGGTTCGTTTATTGTAATCCATTTTTTTACTCTGTCTCCGAATTTTTCAAAACATATTTTTGCAAATCTTACAAAATAATCTGTATTCTCTCTATTCAGCCAGTCACCTTGTTTAAATAATCCAAGAGGAGTGTCAAAATGATGAAGTGTTACATAAGGTTCTACACCTGCTTCAATACAGGCATTTATCATATCATTATAAAAATCAACACCTTTTTGATTTACTTCTCCGAAACCGTCAGGAATTATCCTTGACCATGCTATTGAGATTCTTATACCGTTTATGCCGTATTCCCGGCATAGAGATATATCTTCCCTGTATTTATGATAAAAGTCGCTGGCAGTGTCACCGTTAAAGGTACTTTCAGCTCTGTGCAGATATTCGTCCCAATAGCATTTTCCCCTGCCGCCTTCATTAACTGCGCCTTCTGCCTGAAATGCCGCTGTTGCTGCCCCAAAAATAAAATCTTCAGGTAATCTTTCCATTCTTATTTCCTCCTATATATTCTTAAGTGCGAATATCAATGCTTCCTCAGGGTTTCTAGTCAGGGAAACATATTCTTTCCCACCTGTAGAAACTGCCTTTATTCCTGCTTTATCTGTTTCCGTCTTTAATTCATCAAGCATTGAAGCCATTTGCGGAGCCAGTATAATAAGATCAAACTGATCCAGTATTTCTTTATGCTGACCATATGCCATAGCAGTTGATTCCAGATCCATATTCTTCTGCTTAGCACCTTCTGCGATTGCGTTGGCGAGCATTCCGCTTGTTGCTCCGTTTGCACACAATACAAGTACAGACACTTTTTTATCTTTTATATCATATATTTTTTTATCTTCAGTTTCAGGTTTTTCCTGAGGCTGTTCAGTTACTGCACTGTCTTCTTCTTCCTGTTTAATAAGCTGAAGATCATAAGTTTTCAGGAACGGATAATAAATTATAAAGTCAATCACAAGAAGCAGAGGTACAAGCAGAAATACAAGCGGAGAAAATCCTGTTCCTATTATTAATCCTAAAGGCCCCGGCGTTGTCCACGGAAGATTATAGACGAATCCGTTCATGCCTATAGTTATGAAAAATTTCAGAAGCCATACATTTATAATTGGTGTAAATATAAACGGTATAAAAAATACAGGATTCAAAACAAGGGGAGCACCGAACAGTATCGGCTCGTTAACACCGAACAATCCCGGAATCAAAGAGGCTTTTCCCACGGCTTTCAGCTGTTTTGACTTTGCTATAAATGCCATCATAAATATTATTACAAGTGTCGCGCCGGTTCCGCCCAAAGTTGCCACGAAATATTGAGAACCTTGTGAAAGAACCTTTGTAGCATGTTCTCCTTTACTGAACATCTGAAAATTTACTTCGACATTTGTAAGATATATAGCTGCCACTGCCGGTTCTACTATTGACGGGCCATGTATTCCCACAAACCAGAAAAACGCCATAGCCCCGAAAATAACAGCAAGTCCGATATATCCGTCAGCTGCTGAAAACAGCGGTCTGAATAATTCAAGGATAAATTCGCTGAAACCTACCCCGATAAACTTTCTCACTGCAATATCAAATATCCAGAAAAGCAGGACTGAAAGCGAGATTGGAATAATATCGGCAAATGTCTGAGAAATATTCCCCGGAACTTCTTTCGGCAGTTTTATGGTAATATTACGTCCTACACAGAATTTATATATATTAGGAATAGTGAAACCTATTATAAATGATGTAAGAAGACCTTTTGTACCAAGATAATCAAGGGAAATTGCCCCGTCTTTCAGATCAGTGCTTAACAGAAGAAATGATATTATAGATGCTATCATCACTGATACTGTATTTATTTGTCTTGTTTTAGGCATTTTTAGATTAAAATTATCTGTAAGGCTTCTTGCAATGGTACTTGACATTAGTATAGCCAGAATTCCCATAGATAATGAGTAAGCTTTCATTAATACATTAACAATATTATCAGGTAAAAAGTATCCGAATGCATTTGGCACAAATGCTATAAGTAAAAATATACTTGAAAATAATATTACAGGAATCAGACTTATAAAACCGTCTCTTATTGCACGTAAATAAGGGTTATTAGATATCTTATTAAAAAACGGCTGCATTTTTGTTATCCATTTTACTAGTTTCATCATATTTCTCACCCCGCCTTAATTAGATTTTTTATATAAATTTATAAAATGTTGTGTGAGATCCTTTAATAACATAGCAGTCATCAGATGATCCTGGGCATGCACCATTATAAAGCCTATTTCATTAGTTTCGCCAGCTGCTTCTTTTTGTATCATTTCTGTCTGTTGGGCATGGGCTTCCAGCAATACTTCGCCTGCCTCGGCTACAAGTGTTTCAGCCTTTTCAAAATTAGAATTTTCTGCTTCCTTTATTGCCATCAGCAGTTTTGATCTTGCTTCACCGGCGTAAGCCACTATTTCAAATCCAATCATTGTTACTTCTTCTCTAGTCATAACTCTCTCCTTTTTTATTAATCGTGATAAAAGCCCTGATTCCATTTTTCTATAAACTCATCGAAAAAATTCTCATGTTTTATTTCATCATATTCTTTTTTGAAATTATCAATTTTACTGATTAATTCTCTGTTTTCCCCTGTCTCCACATATTTTTCCGCAAGAAATTCATCGATTATATTCTGAATAAGCCCGATTCCGGTAATTCTCGCACCTAAACCCAGTACATTTGCATTTAGATGTTTTCTTGCCATTCTTGCAGTGAGAACATCTCTTACGAGTGATATTCTTACCCCTGGAACTTTACTTGCCGCATTTGATATTCCCACACCTGTTCCGCATATTACTATCCCGAAATCCGCTTCCTTATTTAAGACTCTTACACCTACTCTTCTTGCATATATAGGATAATGTGTTCTTTCAAAATCATAAGTTCCTTCATCAAAAACTTCATGACCTTTTTCTTTTAGATATCTGACTACTTCATTTTTAGTATCTGTTACAATATGATCGCATCCGACTGCTATTTTCATTATTTTATTTCCTCCTGTATTTTCAGTTTTATATTTGTCTTAACTACATTTTATTAAGCATATCGACTCTAACCTGATGTCTTCCTCCCGAATAGTTCGATTCGGCAAAAACATTGCAGATACTCTTGGCGAGTGCTTCTCCTGTGATTTCATATCCTATTGTGATAATGCTTGTATTATTATGATCTCTTGTCATCTTTGCCGAATGTTCATCTGCGACCTGCGCACAAACAATTCCTTTCTGTTTTGAACATATCATAAATGGTGCAATTCCAAAATCATCTAAAATTATCCCTTTTTCAATCTCTCCTTTTGTCACTGCCTCTGATATTTTATATGAAATATTGCAGATATCATTTTCTTCATCTGCGTAATCAATGATTTCATACTTTTTAGCCAACAGATATTCTTTTATTTTTTCCTTTAAGTGTTTTCCGCCTTCTGAGCTGCCTAGACCAATTTTCATCTGTTTTCCTCCATTTTCTCGTTATTTTTTGTTATGAAATGTTACAAATTGTTATATGTTTATTATAACCTTTTTTTTAAATTTGTCAATAACAAATAAAAAAACATCTTAAAAAAAGATGTCCCTTATTTGGTTAATTAATAATTTTAGTGTATTTTTCATATTTTTTCTTAAGAGCAGCAGCAAGTCCGCTGTCTGTTATTATTCCGTCAATTTTATCAGTCTGGTAAAAAGTATATAAATCTTTCAGGTCAAATTTATTACTGTCTATTAATACATAATTTTTCTGGGAATTACTCATGATGACCTTTTGAAGACTTGCTTCTTCTTTATTGGAATTAGTTACATTATTATCCTTTATTCCGTTAGCACCTATAAAACTTTTGTCTACTTTAATTTCAGATAAAACCCTGTCTGTTATTTCTCCTATAAAAGCTCCTGATTTTTCCCGCCATATTCCGCCTGTTAGTATCAGTTCAAAATCTTCGTTTCCTTTATATTGTTCGAATATATAAAAAGAATTTGTAATAATTCTTATACGTTTATTTTTTATATATTTCAAAAGACACTCATTGGTAGTGCTTGCACCTATGAATATTATATCTCCGTTTTCTATATAATTACCAGCAAGTTTTCCGATTTCTTCTTTTTTTGATATATTTATATTTTTTTTCTGTAAATGTGTGAGTTCCACCAGATTCAAGTCATTATTTCTTACCGCACCGCCGTGAGTTCTTTTCAGCATGCCGGAATCTTCCAGCAGCTTCAGATCACGTCCTATGGTCATTCTGGTAACGCCGAGTTTTTTCATCAGGTCATTTACCGTGACAATGCCGTATTTTTCTAATTCTTTCATTATCATATCTATTCTTTGTTCTTTCATTTCAACTCCTAAAAGTTTTCTATATTTTTGTTACAAAATGTTTTTATTTGTTATAATGATTTTACTCTTATTAACTTTACTTGTCAACTTTTATATTTAATATTTATTAATGAACTACTTTTTGTATCAGCAGCGGTCAGTTTGATTTTATTTATATTCTATACGGAAATATTACTGATAATAAATTATGTACATACCCGGGTTTAAAATATTTTATTTATCTGCTTTTAAAAATTATGTTTATATAATATAATAAAATTATATTTGAAAAATTATTTAACTAAAGATGATGTTATATAAAACTGTATCAAAAATTCTAAAAATAAATAAAGGATAGGTATGTTTGAAAACAGAATAAAAAGTCTTAATAATAAAAAGATGGATAAAAACGGAGAGTTTGTAATCTATTGGATGCAGAGAAGCATAAGAAGTTCTTGTAATCATTCATTGGAATATGCTGTTCAGATAGCAAATGACTTAAAAAAAGATTTACTGGTAATTTTTTGCTTTGACAGTAAATTTTCAGAGATGAATGAAAGAAGCTGTTACTTTTTGTTTGAATCACTTAAAGATACAGAGGAAAACCTGAAAAAAAGAGGAATCAGATTTATAGTTTTAGATTCCAGCCCTTTGATAACAAAGCTTTTGGAATATGCTGAAAAATCTGTCTGTGTAATAACTGACAGGGGGTATTTAAAGTATTTGAGAGAAATAAGGGAAAAAGCAGCTGAAAAAATTTTAGTGAGAATGGTGCAGGTAGAGTCTGATGTGGTGGTTCCCGTTGAAACGGCATCTTCTAAAGAAGAATACTCAGCGAAGACTCTTAGGGGAAAGCTGCATAAAGTCTTAGAATTTTACATAAACAGAGAGTTTGATTATATTCATTATGAAATGAATTATCTCGGGGAAATTAAGACAGACTTTGATCTGAAAAAAATGTATGAGATATTAGGAAAACTGAATATAGACAGATCAGTAAAAAAGTCAGAATATTTTTACGGAGGAGAAAATACTGCGAAAAAAACTCTTGAAACTTTTATAGCTGAAAAATTAGACGGATACAGTAAATATAGAAATAATCCTGAATTGGACTATCAGTCGGATTTATCACCTTATCTGCATTTTGGGAATATATCCCCTCTGTTTATTGCAAAGGAGATTTTGAAGTCGCAAAAAAACAAAGAATCTACAGATGATTTTTTGGAAGAACTTATAGTAAGAAGAGAATTAGCAATAAATTTCGTATATTATAACCCGGACTATGATAAGTTTCAGAATATGACTTATTCATGGGCATATGAAACTATGGAGAAACATAAAAATGATCAAAAGGATTATATCTATTCCCCTGATATTCTAGAAAAAGCAGAAACACACGATGAATACTGGAATTCAGCTCAGAAAGAAATGATGATAACAGGGAAAATGCATGGTTATATGAGAATGTACTGGGCAAAGAAAATAATAGAATGGTCTGAAGGATTTGATAAAGCCTATGAAGTAATAAAATATCTGAATAATAAATATTTTATTGACGGAAGAGATGAAAACAGCTATGCAGGAATAGCATGGTGCTTCGGGAAGCACGACAGAGCATGGAATGAACGGAATATTTTCGGGAAAATAAGATACATGAATTCAAACGGATTGAAAAGAAAATTTAATATAGATATGTATACAGAGAAAATAAATAAATTATAAATTTTAGAAATAATAAGTACAGAAAAATCAGCATCACAGATTTTGTAATCTTGACGCTGATTTTTTAATGACAATTTTTACAGTATAAATAAAATTATTATTTTGAGTAATTTCTTAAATGCAAATAAACTGTATTTTTGGAAATTTTCAGATAATCAGCTACAAGATTCGGTGAATCTTTGATATTGAAAATCCCCTTGTCATAAAGCCTTTTAATGATCTCTTTGTTTTTGTTTATTGAAGAAACAAAGGAGTCATTATTTACTTCTGTAACAATATTATCTAATGCACTGAGAACCAATTCGCTCGTGGAATTAGCAAAAATTTCGTTATTTTCATTGTTGTTCTGCATATTTTGATCTTTGCTTGGAAAAAAGCTTTTGATAAACTCGCCGAATGAAGTGTCTAAATTCAGGTTCATACATAGTAATCCTATAATTCTGCCGTTTTCTCCGTAGATGGCTGTGGTATTCGATTTTAGCGAGTTACCTGTTTTAGATCTGGTATAGTATGTTTTACAAATCTTGTCATCAGAATTTTTAATTTCAGAAAGCATTTTCAGAGCAATATCCGTGATAGGAGCTCCGATCTTTCTTCCTGTATGGTGTCCGTTTGCTATCTTTACAACAGAACGGTTGTAATCTTCCAAACTGTGAAGAACTACTTCAGAAGAAGGTCCTAAATAATTTGCCAATCCGTCCACCATGGTCTTATAAGACTCTAATATCTGTTTATCTATATCCGATAAAACCATTTTTACCTCCTGTAAGTGTACTTGTATAGATTGTATAATTGAAAGTGAAAAATGTCAAATAAAATTAAAATAATAGTTCTAATTTTTTTTTAAAATAATAAATAAAATGATTTTTTTTATCTTAAATATCATATTTATAAGATGTTTTTAAAATTTAAAAATATTTTTTCGTTTTTGGTATTGACAAATAAAAAAATAAAGGTAAAATATATTGATTTGATATTTTAAAATGATTTTAAAATATAGATTTTGTAAATAAAAAGTAACGATATAAGTAATTTTGAAAGTAACTTTCACTAAATCTGAAAATTTTTTTATTCAGTAAACTGAATAATAGGAATAACAAAGTAAGCAAATAAAAAAATATAGAGGTGAGAAAATGAAAAAGATGTTTTTTATGTTAACTTTAGTAATGTTATTTTTAGTTTCATGCGGAGGGAACAGCAGCAAAGGAGATACGAAAGGTACTGATACAGGTAAGGAAAACAAAAAAAAGATAAAAATAGGAATGTCAATTGATGATCTGAGACTGGAAAGATGGCAGAAAGACAGGGATATTTTTAAAAAAGCAGCGGAAGATCTGGGAGCAGAAGTAATAGTGGTATCTGCGAACGGAGATTCGCAAAAGCAGCTTACAGATGCTGAAAACCTACTTTCACAGGGAGTAGATGTACTGGTAATTATACCTAATAACGGAGAAGTTATGGCGCCTATAGTTGATGAAGCGCATAAAGCAGGAGTAAAGGTACTGGCTTATGACAGACTTATTACGAATTCAGATGTAGACTTTTATATATCATTTGACAATGTAAAGGTAGGAGAATTACAGGCACAGGCTATAGTGGATAAAATGCCGAAAGGAAATTATTTTCTTATGGGAGGATCGCCGACTGACAATAATGCGAGACTTTTCAGGGAAGGGCAGATGAAAGTATTACAGCCGCTTATAGACAAAGGAGATATAAAAGTAGTTGGTGACCAGTGGGTAAAAGACTGGCTTCCGGAAGAAGCACTAAAGATAATGGAAAACGCACTTACAGCTAATAATAATAAAATTGATGCAGTGGTAGCATCTAATGACAGTACAGCAGGAGGAGCAATACAGGCGCTGAATGCACAGGGACTAGCAGGGAAAGTACCTATATCAGGACAGGATGCAGATCTTGCAGGGGTAAAGAGAATAGTAGAAGGTACACAGACAATGACAGTATATAAACCTATAAAAGCACTAGCGGAAAAAGCAGCACAGATAGCTGTGGAACTGGGAAGAGGAGAAGAGATAGAATCTAACGGAATTACTAATAACGGAAAAATAGATGTAAAATCTTATCTGTTATCTCCAATATCAGTAACTCAGGAAAACTTAAAGGAAACTATAATAAAAGACGGATTCCAGAAAGAAAGCGACGTGTACGGAAAATAAATTCTGACGAGGTTAAAAAAATGGAGAATAGAGAAATTTTGGATATGCGAAATATCACAAAAGATTTTTCAGGAGTAAAAGCTCTTAATAATATTACAATAAAAGTAAAAAAGGGTGATGTTCATGCCCTGTGCGGTGAAAACGGCGCAGGGAAATCTACCCTTATGAAAGTCTTAAGCGGTATTTATCCATACGGAACATACAGCGGCGACATTTATTACGACGGAAATATACTGAAAAACAGAGGGATAAAAGATTCGGAAAGCAAGGGAATTTCCATAATACATCAGGAACTGAACCTTGTGGATGAGCTTTCAATTATGGAAAATATATTTCTGGGGAATTTTATACTGAAAAACGGAGTAGTAGACTTTTATAAAATGTATCAGAAAACCAGTGAAGTGTTAAAGGAATTAAAAATGGATATTTCTCCCGATACTCTGGTAAAAGAACTGGGAATAGGGCATAAACAGCTGGTGGAGATAGCAAAGGCCCTGTCTAAGAAATCAAAACTGATAATATTTGATGAGCCTACAGCTTCACTTACCGAGAAAGAAACCGATGTACTTTTGAATATTATCGGCGAATTAAGGGAAAAAGGAGTTACTTCGATATATATAAGCCATAAACTCGATGAAGTTATCAAAATATCGAATGAAGTAACGGTTATCAGGGATGGACAATTTATAGAATGCAGAAAAACTTCCGGATACAGCAAAAATGATATTGTAAAAGCCATGGTAGGAAGAGAGCTGGGAAGTTTTTATCCTGAGAAGAATAACAAAATAGGAGAAGTGATTTTTGAGGTAAAGAATTACAATGTATTTGATAATATGGGAAAACAGAAAGTAAAAAATGCAGAATTTGTTTTGAAAAAAGGTGAAATACTGGGTATTTCCGGACTGATAGGATCAGGGAGAACAGAACTTATTTCCAGTATATTCGGTACATATGAAGGAAGTAAAACAGGAGAATGTACATTTGAAGGAAAAAAGCTGAATATAAAATCAGCAAAAGAAGCATTAAAAAGCGGAATTTCCATGGTACCTGAGGATAGAAAACAGGACGGGATAATAGCAGACATGTCGGTAGAAAAAAATATGACTCTTTCAAATATAGAAGCATATACCAAAGCTGCAAATTATGTAGACACATATAAAGAAAAAAATGATGTAAGAAAGTATATAGATCTCTTAAAAATAAAAACTTCAAGTGAGGAACTTGCTATAAAAAATTTAAGCGGAGGAAATCAGCAGAAAGTGGTGCTGGCAAAAAATCTTCTTGTAAATCCCAAAATAATAATTCTTGATGAACCCACAAGAGGTGTAGACGTAGGCGCGAAATATGAAATATATAAAAATATAGTGGAGCTTGCCGAGCAGGGAATATCTGTAATAATGGTATCATCAGAGCTGCCCGAAGTCTTGGGAATAAGCGACAGAATTATAGTAATGCATGAGGGTGAGATAAAAGGTGAATTTATAAATAAAGACGTTACACAGGAAATGATAATGGAAGCGGCTATAGTAGGAGGTAGAAATGAGTCTGGCAACGAATTTAAAAAAAGCTAAAAATTCCAACATGTTTATTTTGTTAATAGCACTTTTAGTTATATGGGGAGTGTTTATAGCAATTACCGGAGGAAATTTTATAAATTTCAGAAATATATCAAATTTATTGAGACAGATGTCAATAACAGGGATACTTTCCATAGGAATGATATTTGTTATTATTTCCGGGGAAATAGATCTGTCAGTAGGATCACAGATGGCACTTCTCGGAGGTATAGCAGCCATTATGGACGTTACATTTAAGATGCCGTTTGTGGTTACTGTACTGGTGACACTTATTCTTGGACTTGTTTTTGGTGTATGGAACGGATACTGGACAGCTAAGAAAAATGTTCCTTCGTTTATAGTGACTTTATCAGGGATGCTTGTGTTCAGGGGAATACTTATAGGAATTACAGGCGGTCAGACTATTTCGCCTATAAGCGGGGCATTCAAAGTGCTGGGACAGAGTTATATCCCGAAAAGTCTGAGTTATGTAATAGGAATACTATTTGTTCTTCTTCTTGTTTACAGCAAAATGAGCGACAGAAAGGCGAAAATAGCCAATAAAATAGACGCGGGGAATTTTAAGAACGATGTGCTTTGGATAATAGGGAACAGTATATTGATTTTCCTTGGGATAATAATACTGAACAGTTATGAGGGAATCCCTACACCGGTTTTACTAATGGCAGTTTTGATTATCATATTTTCCTTTGTATCAAATAAAACAGCATACAGGAGAACAGTTTATGCTATAGGCGGAAATATAAACGCCGCGAAGTATTCCGGAATAGATACACAGAAAATAAAAATGATAATTTATATAGTAAACGGTTTTCTTGTGGGAACAGCGGGGCTGGTACTCACTTCAAGGCTTGGAGCCGGTTCGGTTTCAGCAGGGACAAATGCGGAACTGGATACTATAGCAGCATGTGTAATCGGCGGTGCGAGTCTTTCAGGAGGAAAAGGTAAGGTAACAGGGGCAATACTCGGAGCTTTGATAATGGCAAGTCTTGACAATGGGATGAGTATGCTGAATGTAGAGCCGTCATGGCAGTATGTGGTAAAAGGTCTTATACTTTTATTTGCAGTTCTCTTTGATGTGCAGTCACAGAAAAAGAAAAAAGGATAAAAATAAATAGTAATTAAAATTACAATAGAGGAGATGAAAATACATGAAAGAGTTTTTTCCGGAAATAAAAGAAGTGAAATATGAAGGCCCTGAATCAAAAAATGTTATGGCTTTTAAATATTATAACAAAGATGAGTTAATAGGCGGTAAGCCAATGAGAGAACATCTGAAATTTGCCATGAGTTACTGGCACACATTAAAGGCTCAGGGATTGGATATGTTCGGCGGAGACACCATGGACAGAGCATGGAACAGATATGAGGATGCTTTGGAACAGGCAAAGGCAAGAGCAGATGCAGGTTTTGAATTTATGCAGAAAATAGGAATGGATTATTTTTGTTTCCATGACAGAGATATTATAAATGAAGCTATGACACTAACAGAAACAAATAAGCTTCTTGATGAAATAGTAGACCATATAGAAGGTCTTATGAAGAAAACAGGAATAAAGCTGTTATGGGGAACAACAAATGCTTTCAGCCATCCAAGATTTCTTCATGGAGGTGCTACTGCGCCAAATGCGGATGTTTTCGCATATGCAGCGGCACAGGTGAAAAAAGCAATGGAGATAACTCACAGATTAGGCGGAGAAAATTACGTTTTATGGGGTGGAAGAGAGGGATATGAAACTCTTTTGAATACTAAGTCTGATTTAGAATACGATAATTTTGCCAGATTCCTTCAGATGGTAGTTGATTATAAAGAGAAAATAGGATTTAAAGGTCAGCTCCTTATAGAGCCAAAGCCGAAAGAACCTACAAAACACCAGTATGATTTTGATACTGCCACAGTTCTTGGTTTTTTGAGAAAGTATAATCTTGATAAACACTATAAAATGAATATAGAAGCAAATCACGCTACTCTTGCAGGGCATACATTCCAGCATGAACTGAATCTTGCAAGAATAAATAATGTTATGGGATCTATAGATGCTAATCAGGGAGATATGCTTCTCGGATGGGATACAGATCAATTCCCTACAAATATATATGATGCTGTTCTGGCAATGTATGAAGTAATAAAAAATAACGGACTGGGAAAAGGCGGACTGAATTTTGACGCCAAAGTAAGAAGAGGCTCTTTTGAAGACAAGGATTTATTTTTAGCTTATATTGCAGGTATGGATACATTTGCAAAAGGATTAAAGATAGCTTACAAACTTTATGAAGATAAAGTTTTTGAGGATTTTCAGGATAAAAGATATGAAAGCTATAAAACAGGAATTGGAAAAGATATAGTAGAAGGTAAGGTAGGATTTGAAGAACTGGCAGAGTACGCGGAAAAACTTACAGAGATAAAAAATACTTCAGGAAGACAGGAAATGCTTGAAAGTATATTGAATTCATATATATTGGAAGCCAGATAAAAAAACAGCGCTGACTGGCAGCAACTCTCTCCGCTGCCAGCCGGCAGAAGAAATGATTCAGGGTTTTGGTGGATTTTGAATTATAAAGTAATACCTGTTAATTCAGGATAGACGGGTTATTTCAAAATTATTTGGGATAACCTGTTTTTTAAGAAGTATTTTATATTGATATTATATGATACAATATTAAAAAAATAAGACAGATAAAGGAGGAAGTATGTATTTAGGTATAGATTTAGGGACTTCCGGAGTGAAAATAACAGCTATAGATAAAAACGGGGAAATAACAGCATCTTCATCAAGGGAGTATCCGGTACATTATTCCAATAACGGATGGTCTGACCAAAATCCGGCAGACTGGGTCAAGGGTATACGGGACAGTATGCGGGAGCTTTCAGAAAAAATGCCGCTGAATGATATAAAAGGTATAGGAATTTCCGGTCAGATGCATGGTCTTGTGGTTTTGGGAGAAGATAAGGAAGTTTTATATCCTGTGATACTGTGGAATGATCAGCGGACTGTGGAAGAATCAGAGTTTTTGAATAATGAACCAGGAATGGACAAACTGATAGAATATACTTCAAATATATCATTTACAGGTTTTACAGCTTCAAAGCTTTTATGGCTAAAAAAAAAATGAACCTGAAATTTTTGGTAAAATAAGACATATAATGCTTCCCAAGGATTATATAGGCTATATACTCACGGGGAAATTCTACACTGATGTGTCAGATGCTTCGGGAACTTTATTTTTTGACGTAAAGAACAGAAAATGGTCAGATGAAATGATAAAAATTCTTGATATAAAAAAAGAATATCTGCCTGAAATCTTTGAATCATATGAAATTACAGGTGAATTAAAACAGGAAATTATGGATGAATTTAATATTACAGCGAAAATTCCCGTGGTAGCAGGGGGCGGGGATAATGCCTGCGGTGCTATTGGTGCAGGAGTGGTAGATGAAGATAAAATACTGATTTCTCTGGGAACTTCGGGAGTAGTGTTTATCCCGCAAAAAAAATGGTCGCTTCCTGAAAAAAGCAGTATGCATGCGTTCTGTGATTCAAGCGGGAAATATCATTTTATGGGAGTTATATTATCAGCAGCTTCATGCCTGAAATGGTGGATAGAAGATATACATGACGGAAATTATGAAAAAATGCTTGGAGAAGCAGAACAATCAGTTATTGGAAGTAATAATCTGTTTTTTCTGCCTTACCTTACAGGAGAAAGAACGCCCCATTCAGATCCTTATGCAAGAGGAAGTTTCATAGGACTCACAGCAGCACATACAAGAGGAGATATGACAAGAGCAGTAATGGAAGGAATTGCTTTTGCACTTTATGATTCTTATAATCTAGCTGACAGTCTCACT
Organism: Sebaldella sp. S0638; assembly: GCF_024158605.1. Classification (NCBI taxonomy): domain Bacteria; kingdom Fusobacteriati; phylum Fusobacteriota; class Fusobacteriia; order Fusobacteriales; family Leptotrichiaceae; genus Sebaldella; species Sebaldella sp. S0638. The sequence goes on from NZ_JAMZGM010000012.1 coordinate 39,000, forward strand.
CCGGATACAATTAGAATAATAGGCGGCGGTGCAAAGTCAGAATTAAGCCGGAAAATACTTACGGATATTTTTAATATAAAATCAGAAGTATTGGCTATTCAGGAAGGCCCTTCATATGGAGCAGCGCTTCTTGCTTTGTTTGGTACAGAGAATGAAAAAGATATGGACAAAAAATTAGGGGAAATAGTAAAAATAACTGATATAATAGAACCGGACAGTAATAATCATAAAGAATATAAAAGAAGATATGATGTTTACACAAGGTTGTATAATGCATTGAAAAACGAATTTTTTGAAATAAGCAGATTATGAATTTGAAAAAAGAAAAATTAGGAGTATAATATACTATGGCAAAGTAGAATTAAATTAAAATTATATATTTAATGCCAGAGACTTGCACCATTTTAAATCAAAATATATGTAATAATATTAAACCGTTTGTGTCCTATTTTCAACACAAAAATATACAGGACACAAAATCGAAAATCCGGTATAAATAAGGAAAGCAAACTGTAAAAGGAGAGAATTTTTATGGAATTAATTCAGAATAATTATCACAGAAAAATTTTGAGTTATATATATCTTGAAAAGCAGATAACTAAGATACAGTTATCTAAATTTCTTGATGTTACAATACCCACAGTAACTCTTTATTTGAATGAACTTATAAAAACAGGTCTGATAAAAGAAAGCGGGGTAATTAACTCCGAAGCAGGGAGAAAGCCTGTTGTATTTGAAATAAATTCCCAAAACAGCTATACCATAGGAATAGAAATAAGACAAGAACTTATTACAGTGATAATACTGGATTTAGAGTTAAATTTAATATATAAATCACAGGAAATTTATAATATAAACAATTTAGAAGAGGAATTAAAGAATCTTATTTATAAGTCAATAGTGCATAGCAATATAAAGATGGAACAGATTCTGGGTATTGGCATAGCATTTCCGGGAATAGTAAATGACAGAAAGCTTAAATTCGAGGAATCGCCTATAGTGGATATCAAGGAATATTCATTGGAAGGTCTGAAAGAAACCTTTGATATGCCTATATATATAGGGAATGAAGCAGATTATGCAGCATATGCGGAAAATCTGATAGGAAGTTCCAAAAAATATAAGAATTCTATTTATCTCTTTGTACATGAAGGAATCGGCGGGGGAATAATTCTGGAGAATTCCCTTTATTCGGGAGGACTTCAACATGCAGGCGAAGTAGGTCATATGGTCATAGATTACAAAGGCCGTGAATGTGAATGCGGCAGACATGGCTGCTGGGAAAAATATGTTTCATCGAATATAGTAAATAAAATAATAAAAGATAATGACTTATCCGGAGTGGAAGAACTTATTGATATTTATCTGAATGAGAGTAACAGCGATATTTTCAAACAAATGGACGAATACTTCGATTATCTTGCAGCGGGAATAATGAATCTCTTTCTTATATTCGATCTGGACTGCATAATAATAGGCGGAATTCTTGCGCCTTATGAAAAACAGCTTCAAAGTCTTCTTATAGAAAAAATAAAAAAAGAGAACTGCAAATTAGAAAAAAATGCTGAAAAAATTGTTTTTCCAAAACTACTGACAACAGCTTCGGCAATAGGTGCGGGAATTATTCCTTTGTCAAATATTTATGACTTTGATTTGATATTAACAAACGGAGAATAGAATTTTCAAAAATATACAATAAAATATTTTATTTATGAAAAATCCTTGATAAATTCAGGGATTTTTTTTGTTTTTAGAAAAAAAGAAATTTTATAAGAGTTGACAAAAAAATAAATCGAGGTATATTATGATTAATTAAATTATTTAATCAATTATTTTTAGGAGGTATTATTGTGAAATATTTTTTAGACAGTGCTATTCTTGAGGAAGTAAAGTACGCTTATAAGTATCTTGGCTTTGACGGGGTGACTACGAATCCCCGACATATACAAACCAGCGGAAAACCATTTTTGACAGTTATAAAAGAATTTTCAGAGTGGGTAAAAGAAGAAGGAATAGAGGGATATGAAAAATTTCCTATATCAGTGGAAATAAATCCACATCTTGAAAAATATGAGGATATGGTAGAGGAAGCTGAAAAAATCGCAAAAATATGTAAAAATTTTGTAATTAAAATTCCTTGTAATGAACAGGGTCTGATAGCAGCAAAAATACTGGAAGAAAAAGGAGTAAGAACAAATGTAACACTTGTATTTTCACCATCACAGGCAATGTTACCAGGGAAAAACAATTCTCTTTTTGTATCGCCGTTTGTAGGTTGGAAAGAACAAAGCGGGGAAGACTGTACGCAGTATATTGCTGATATTGTGGAAATATACAGAAAGTATAATATAAAAACAGAAATAATAGTAGCTGCACTAAGAAATGGAAATCAGATTGTACAGGCTGCAAAAGCAGGGGCTGATATAGTAACATGCGGACTTCAGGTATATAAAGACAGTTTTGTACATCCTTTTACAGACTATGGTTTGAATATATTTAAAGATGCATGGGATAAAACAAAAAAATAAAAGGAGAAAATATGGAAATCGGATTTATAGGTCTTGGGACTATGGGAATACCAATGGCACTGAATATTTTGAATAAAATGAAAAAAACTATTCATGTCTATGATATAAGCGAAAAGCAAAAGGCTGAGATGGCGGAACACGGGGCTGTTTCGGAAAACAGCGCAGAAGATGTAGTAAATAAAAGCGACATAATAATAACTATGGTTCCCACTTCAAAAAACGTAGAAGATTTATATGAAAAAATTTTGACACAGAATATTCAGGGTAAAATATTTATAGATATGAGTACGATTGATCCAAAAGTAAGCATAAAGACAGCTGAGAAAACAGGGGGTAAAGGTGCCGTTATGCTTGATGCTCCTGTAGTAAAATCAAAAGCTGCTGCCGAAAAAGGGGAATTGGGAATTTATGTAGGCGGAGATTACGGAACTTACGAAGAAGTAAAAGATATATTGAGATGTATGGGAAAAAATATAATTTATATGGGAGAGAACGGACAGGGACTGGTAATGAAAATATGTCATAACATACTTGTAGGTATGATTCAGAATGGTGTGAACGAAGTGCTTACATTGGCAGAAAAACTCGGTATAGATTATGAAAAATTCGTTACAGCAATTTCTTACGGCGGAGGACAGAATTTTTATCTGGACAGCAAGTGGGAAACAATAAAAAGAAGAGATTTTGAACCTGCGTTTTCTGTGCAGAATATGAATAAAGACGTGAATCTTGCGTGTGATTTGCAGGAAAACTGCGGTTTAGACCTTCCGGGCTTTGAACATATAAAGGAAATATACTCGGAAGCTATGGAAAAAGGTTTTGGAAATGAAGATTTTTCAGCATCATTCAAAGTAGTAAAAAAAGAATTATAAGAGCAGCAAGGAGGATAAGAGATTATGAAACAAAAAATAAAATTAGGAGTGGTGTGTCTTACTCGAACAACATTCGAATATAAAACAGCTCAGGAAATGTACAATAAAACAAAAGAAGATTTAAAGAAAATCGAAAATACAGAATGGGAGATAATTGAAGAAACAGTAATAGAAATAAATGAAGCAGAAGCAACGGCAAAGAAACTAAGCTCTGCAAATGTGGATGCTGTAGTAGTCATTAGCGGAACTTTTCACTTAGGACATTTGATTCTTTATTTTCAGAAAATTATTGAAAAACCCATTCTTTTGTGGGCATATAATGAACTTCCTTATGACGGAGGGAAGATAAGACTTAATTCAGTATGCGGGTTAAATCTAAATGCATCAAATCTTTATAAGTCAGGGGTAAATGATTTTTATTATACAATAGGGGATAAAATAGATGAAGACTGGGTAGATGCAATTAGAATAAAAACAGCACTGAAAAATGCCCGTTTAGGTATACTTGGTTCAAGAGCACATGGTTTCTTTAATATGGCTGTAGACGAACTGAATAATTTCAGAGAATCAGGGGTAATCATAGATTATTACAGAATAGACGAAGTATTTAAGCAAAATTCCGAAAATACAGTAAAGCATGAAGAGGAACATATAAAAGAAGTATATGATACAGCTTCAGTAACTGCAGAACAAGTAAATAAAGTAGCTAATCTGTCGCTGAGTCTGAAAGAGTTCATGGACAGGGAAAATCTCACAGGTCTTGCTGTAAGATGCTGGCCTGAATTTGCTGCAAATTATGGTGTGGCTCCATGTGCTGCAATGTCCAATCTTCAGGCAGAGGATTATCTTCTTTCTTGTGAGGGCGACATACAGGGACTTATGTCAATGCTGGCACACAAGGCAATCGGAGCCCAGACACCTTTTCTTGCTGATTTATCTCAGGTAAATCTCGAAGAAGATTATTCGCTTATGTGGCATTGCGGAGTAGCGCCGAGCAATCTGTGGGACGGGAAGTGCCAGATAAGTCTGGATACATATTTTGCAGGAGGAAGGGGAGTTACTGCTGATTTCGTCATGAAAGAAGGTAATGTAAATATAATGAGAATTGATACAGCTTTGGGAAAAACAAGAATATTTATGCAGGAAGGAAAAGCAGAATATATGGAAAAGCTTCTCAGAGGAACATATGCAAAAGTAAGATTTGAAAAACATATGACGGAAGTTTTAGATCTGTTGATATATAATGGGATCGCCCATCATGTTTCGCTTGTTTACGGCAGATATGCAAATATTTTCAGAATACTCGGAAGAATAATGAATTGGGAAGTTATAGAATAAAAAACAGGGAGAAAACAAAACTATGCTTGAAAATTTGCGAAAGAAAAATCCAGATCTTTCCATATTAAGAATTTCAGATCCTGAATTCCAAAAGTATGGGAGGGTACTTAAGGGCTATAATACTGATGAAATAACAAAGTATATGAAAAATAAAACAGATATTCCGGAGGAAGGGAATATCTATATAGCTTCAGACAGTGAAATGAAGAAGCTGGAAATAATAGAGAAAATAAAACAAAATATTTTTGGCGAACTGGAAATTCAGGCAGGATACTGTAACGGAAATAATTCACAGCTGAATGCACTGGAATTTCACAAGTCACCAGAGGTAAATATAGCAGTCACTGATATGATACTTATTCTAGGAAAAACCTCTGATATAAAAGAGAATGAATACAGTACAGAAAAAACAGATATATTCTATATACCAGAAGGAATAATATTTGAAGTATACGGAGATACACTTCACTTTAGTCCGTGTAAAACCAGTGACAGCGGTTTTAAATGTGTAGTAATACTTTTGGACGGAACAAATACTGAACTTTCAGATACAATATCAGATGATAAACTATTATTTAAGAAAAATAAATGGATATTAATACATGACAATTTTACAAGACTGGCAAACTTGGGAGCACATAAAGGATTAAATGGAAATAATATAAAAATAAATTATTAGGAGGGTTTTAATGGAAAGCCATTTACTATTTACTTTAATTTCATTTGTGTTTTTTACAGCTTTAGTAGGGGTTATCGCAGCAAAAATGGTCACTTCAGATGACCAGACTACTTCGAAAGGATATTTTTTAGCAGGTCAGGGGCTTACTGGTGTTTTTATAGCAGGGTCTATGCTGTTAACTAATATTTCTGCAGAAGGACTTGTAGGATTAAACGGACAATCTTACGGGAAAAATCTTTCAGGAATGGCGTGGGAATCCACGGCGGTAATTGCTACGGTAGTTATGGCAATGGTATTTTTGCCCATATATCTGAGAAAAGGATATACAACACTTCCTGAATTTTTAGAAGACAGATATGATAAAGGTGTTCGAAGACTGGTTTCTTTATTGTTTCTGGCGGGGTACACGCTTTTTGGAATACCAGTATGTCTTTATGCAGGGGCAATAGGATTCAATCAGATATTCAATCTTTCAAAAATATTCGGTATATCTCCTTCATTATCTATGACTGTAATGATTGTACTTCTTGGAGTGATAGGAGCATTATATGCCATTTTCGGAGGTTTGAAAGCTGTAGCAGTATCAGATACCATAAACGGTATACTCCTTATAATCGGAGGTCTTCTGGTTCCTATACTTGGTTTATGGGTACTTGGGAAAACACAGGGAGGCGGAATTATTACAGGGCTGAATAATGTGATAAATACAAGTCCTGAGAAGCTGAATGCAATAGGCGGACCGAAAGATCCCGTACCGTTTCCTACGATATTTACCGGTATGCTTCTGGCAAATTTATTTTACTGGGGTACAAATCAGGTATTGATTCAGAGAGTGCTTGGTGCAAAAAATCTGAAAGAAGGACAAAAAGGAGTATTAATGTCAGGTTTCTTTAAAATACTTGTTCCGATAATATTGCTTTTTCCTGGAATAATAGCTTTTCACTTGATTCCCGGACTTCCGAAAGCAGATTTCGCATATCCGCAGCTTGTGGCAAAAGTTCTGCCGTGGCCGTTAGTGGGATTATTCTGTGCAGCACTTTTCGGAGCAATAATTTCTACATATAATTCACTGCTGAACTCAGCTTCTACGATTTTTATGCTTGATGTGTACAAGCCTGTAATAAATCCAAATATAGACGACAGGGAATTGGTAAAAAAGGCTAAAATAGTCGGGATAATAATGGCAGTATTTGCTATTATAGTGGCGCCTTCACTACAGTCAGTGGACGGAATATATAATTTCGGGAGAGCCGTAACCGGATTTTATAATATGCCTATAATAGCCGCAGTTCTTGCAGGAATGTTTACTAAGAGAGCAACAGCTTTAGGAATAAAGATAGCAGTAGGATTTCATATAGTATTTTATACACTGATGAAATATGTGATAAAAATAGACACTCCTGAGTCATTATTCGGATTTACTGTACATTTTCTGCATGTGTTTGCTTTTTCGGTAATATGTATGTTTATAATAATGTTTGTGGTTTCTGCAATTAAGCCTGATGTTAAGGAATTTAACAGAAATTCAGTGGTAAACGAAGGATACGATATGACCCCCTGGGAACATGCGGCTCCAATAAGTTTTCTGCTTATAGCTTTTCTTATTTATATTTATATTATACTTTCACCTCTGGGAATAGCAACACAGAATAAAAATTACGGCTTTATAATTATAGTAACTTTAATTATGGCAGGACTGGCAGTTATTGTATTCGGAAAGATAGCAATAAAAAAATATGCAGGAAGAAATGCAGTCGAGGAGGCTATCGAATGAAAATAAATATTATAAATAAAAATGAATTTGAAATAGTGTCAGAAAATGGAAATATTATAATAGATGCTAAAAGTAATAAGCCGTTTATTTATCTTGGGTTTGGAAAAGAAAAAATGGAGATGTACAGAGGGAATTTTGATATAAGTGATTATCTTACTGAAAGAGTTCCTCTGAAGGTAACAGGAGTGGTAAAAGACAGAGAAGACTGTATTGTGACACTAAAAAAGAACGAGAATGATATTGAAGAAATGGTAATAAAAATAACAGAAAATAAAGATAGTGTAAATATAAAGTTTTTGACCCAGACATATGAAGCAAACAGAATATGGATTCGAAGTGGAAGCAGTGTTTCTGAGAAAGTATACGGCTGCGGTGAACAGCTTACATATTTTAATATGAAAGGGAAAAAGTTTCCGCTCTGGACATCAGAGCCGGGAGTGGGAAGAAACAAAAATCTTTATACTACATGGCTGGCTGATGTGAAAGACAAAGCCGGCGGGGATTATTACAATACCAATTATCCACAGCCTACATATATTTCAAGCAATAAATATTTTTTTCATATAGAAACAACATGTTATTCAGTATTTGATTTTTCAAATGAAGAGTTTACTGAAATGGAAGTATGGGGGATTCCTGAATTTATACACATACAGGAAGCAGAAACTTTTCTTTTGCTGGTGGAAAAGATATCGGATTATTTTGGTAAACAGCCGGAACTGCCTGAGTGGGTTTATGACGGAATAATACTCGGCATTCAAGGTGGAACAGAACTTGTTTATGAGAAAGTAAAGCGTGCAAAAGAACTTGGAGTAAAAATATCAGGTGTATGGTGTCAGGATTGGGAAGGTATAAGGATGACATCTTTCGGAAAAAGACTTATGTGGAACTGGGAATGGGATAGAGATGTTTATCCTGAACTTGATAAGAAAATATGGGAATTAAAAGAGAGCAGCATAAGATTTTTGGGATATATAAATCCTTATCTTGCAGAAGAAAAGGATTTATTTAAGGAAGCAAGCCAAAAAGGATATCTTGCATTAAATGATAAAAATGAAGATTATCTGGTAGATTTTGGTGAATTTTATGCAGGAATAGTCGACTTTACAAATACTGAGGCGGCAAAATGGTATAAGGACAGGGTTATCGGGAAAAATATGATAGATTTCGGCTTAGACGGCTGGATGGCAGACTTTGGAGAGTATCTTCCCATAGATTGTATCCTTTCCAATGGAGTAGACGCTAAAATAATGCATAATGCATGGCCTGCATTATGGGCAAAGGTAAATTACGAAGCTGTGGAAGAAGCGGGGAAACTTGGAGAGATAGTATATTTTATGAGGGCAGGATTCACAGGGATACAAAAATACTGTACTTTACTATGGGCAGGAGATCAGTCTGTAGACTGGCCTGTGGATGACGGACTGGCTTCTGTGGTATGTGGTGCATTATCAAGCGGAATGCTGGGGAATGGTCTTCACCACAGTGATATAGGCGGGTATACTACACTTCACGGAATGAAAAGAACAAAGGAATTATTTATGAGATGGGCAGAAATGGGATCATTCACACCTTTTCTCAGAACACATGAAGGGAACAGACCGGGAGATAATCATCAGTTTGACAGCGATGACGAGACACTGGAACATCTCGCGGTAATGACAGGTATATATGTGAAGCTGGTACCATATATAAAAATGCTGGTGAAGGAAAATGCGGAAAAAGGAATACCGGTGCAAAGACCCCTGTTTTTACATTATGAGAATGATAAAAACTGTTATGATATAAAATATCAATATATGCTGGGTGAAGATATCATAGTAGCTCCTGTTTACGATAAAGGAGCCGAAGAATGGGAAGTTTACCTGCCCAAAGGAGAAAAGTGGATACATTTTTGGACAGGAAAGAGCTATGAAGGGGGAAGCAGTATAAAGGTAAAATCTCCAATAGGACAAATACCGGCATTTTATAAAGAAGGCAGTAAACATACAGAAATTTTTATGTCTGCTGCAAAAGAAAATCCTATGAGACAATGGAATGTGGAATAATTAGAAAACAGGACAGAAAAGAAAGGAACCTGATAAATGACAGAATTTTTATATTATCTGGTGGTTTTAGGGTCGAATATTATACAGGGAATAACAGGATTCGCAGGGACAATACTGGCAATGCCCTTTGCAGTAATGCTTATAGGAATAGATAAATCAAAATTTATACTTAATTTTTTGGGAATTGCAGCAAGTATCTGGATTGTGGCAGTGAATCATAAAATGGTAAATAAAAAGGAACTGAAACATATAGTGATATTTATGGGAATCGGACTTATAGCGGGACTTTTCCTCGGGCGAATAACAGCTCCGGGAATTCTGATAAAAATACTCCCTGTAATAATATTAATTGTGGCAGTCAGAGGACTTTTAAATATAAACAGCACTAAGACCATAGAAAATAAAACAATATTGATACTTATACTGTTGTTCTCAGGAATTGTACATGGAATGTTTGTCATAGGAGGGCCTTTTCTGGTAATATATGCCAGCCAGACTATGAAAAATAAAGGAGAATTCCGGGCTACACTTTCTTTTGTATGGATTATTCTGAATTCAGTAATTTTATTTAGTAATTTTGAAAAAATATTTATACCGGAATACTGCATACAAAGTATTATATCAGTGATACCTTTGATAATCGGAATGTATATAGGGAATAAACTGCATAATAAGATGAGCCAGAAATTTTTTATGATATTAACTTTTATTTTACTGATTTTGTCTGCAGTTCCGCTCTTTTTTCTATAGAAAAATAAGATATAGGAGATAATATGGATAAAAAAAATAATATGGTAGGAATTGTAGTAGTCTGCCATAATAGAAAACTTGCCCGGGAGCTGATAAATTTCAGCAGGGAGATGCAGCATGCTGAATTTGGCATAGAAAACGGCGGGGGAACAGGTACGGAATCTTACGGGACAAATCCGGAAATAATAATAGAAGCTGTGAGAGAAGCTGACAGAGGCAGCGGGGTGCTGATTTTCGTAGACTTGGGAAGTGCGATAATGAGTACGGAGATAGCTCTGGAAATGCTAAACGGGGAGATAGAAGCCAGAATAGCTGATGTCCCTCTGATTGAAGGACTGATATCAGCAGTAGCAGGAAATTTTCAGGGAGTAACATTGGATGAACTGGAAAAAACAGCAATGGAGAGTAAATCTTATAGTAAATTAGCACTCTAAAGAATGATGAATATGTAATTCAATCTAAAAATACAATGATATTTCGGCAGTAAAAAATTCTTCTGCCGGATGTTAGGACAGCTGATCCAAAAAGGAGTATTGTTTATGAAAAAACTTATAAATAAAACAGAGAATATAGTAACAGAGATGCTGGAAGGCATTGCAGCAGCCAATCCGGAAAAATTGGTGAAAATAGAAAATTATAATATTATAGCCAGAAAAGAGAAAAAGAAAAAAACAGGAATTGTAAGCGGAGGAGGGAGCGGACATGAGCCTGCACATGCGGGATTCGTAGGCTATGGTATGTTGGATGCGGCTGTTTCGGGAGAAGTGTTTACTTCGCCCACTCCGGATCAGGTTCTTGAAGGAATAAAAGCCGCAGATAACGGTGAAGGCGTACTGCTTATTATAAAAAATTATTCCGGAGATGTAATGAATTTTGAAATGGCAGCGGAAATGGCTGAAATGGAAGGAATAAAAGTAGAAAAAATAGTTGTCGGTGATGATATAGCAGTGGAAAACAGCACATATACAATAGGAAAACGTGGAATTGCCGGCACGTTGTTTGTACATAAGACAGCGGGAGCAGCCGCAGAGAATGGCGAAAGGCTGGAAAAAGTAAAGGAAGTAGCAGAGAAAGCTGCCGGAAATATAACTTCTATGGGAATGTCATTAGGCTCTTGTATAGTACCGGCATCAGGGAAAGCAGGGTTTGAGCTGGGAGAAAATGAAGTGGAAATCGGAATGGGAATACACGGCGAACCGGGAACACACAGGGAAATACTGAAAAGTGCTGATGAGCATACTGAATATATAATGGGAAAAATTTTAAGTGAAAGCGGACTAAAAAAGGGTGATAAAGCAGCTGTAATGGTAAATGGTCTGGGGGCAACACCTTTGATGGAACTTTATATTATAAATAATAAAATATCAAAAATATTAAATGAAAAAGGAATAGAGACTCACAGAACATTTGTAGGTAATTTTATGACTGCGCTGGAAATGCCGGGGTTTTCTATAACAGTAATGAAACTGGATAGTGAACTTATAAAATATCTTGATTTTAAAACAGAGATAGGAATTTTTAGTTAGTATACAGAAAATTTAAATTTTATATTTTAGAATTTTGACAGGATGTTTGGCCAGAAATTGAAATTCTAAAGACAGGAGTTTTAAAATGGATAATCTGACAGGAAAGTTTCTGAAACTTTTGGATAAGGCTGCTGATGAGATAATAAATAATGAAGAGCTTCTTACAGATCTGGACAGAAAAATAGGGGACAGCGATCACGGCATAAATATGAAAAGAGGTTTTGGCGAAATAAAAAAAGCATTGCCTGAGTATGAAAAACTAGAAGTTTCAGAGGTATTAACAAAGTGTGCAATGATATTAATTACTAAAGTAGGCGGGGCTTCAGGGCCTTTGTACGGAACAGCTTTCATGAGGGCAGGGACGGCTTTGAAAGGAAAGAATGATAAAGAGATATTAAATAATGAAATATTGTGTAATGCATTAAGTGAAGCAGTGAAAGGAATAAAAGAAAGAGGAAAGGCAGAACCCGGGGACAAAACAATGATTGATGTTCTTACGCCTGTTCTCGAAGAGCTTTCAGCGGCACAGGAAACAGAAAGTAAAAAAGAAATTCTGGGGAGAATGCTTGAAAAAGCCTATGAAGGTTTGGAATATACAAAAACAATTCAGGCTAAGAAAGGAAGAGCCAGTTATCTCGGGGAAAGAAGCATAGGGACAGAAGATCCGGGGGCATATTCCAGTTATCTTATATTAAAAGCGATAAGTGAAAATATATAAAAAAATTCTGAGAGGTGAAAATAATATGGAAAAAATAATTATATCTCCTTCAAAATATGTGCAAGGAGCGGGAGTTTTGAAAAAACTGCCTGAATATTTAAACAGAATGGGAGATAATGTACTTGTAATATGTGATGATTTTGTGATGAATCTGGTAAAAGATGATATTAATGAAGCGTATAAAAACGAAGAGTCAAAAGCAGAATTTGAAAAGTTTAACGGAGAGTGTTCGAGAGAAGAGATAAACAGAATGATAGAAATAATAAAAGAAAGAAATATAAACTGTATAACAGGTGTAGGCGGCGGAAAGACACTGGATACAGCTAAGGCAGCGGCATTTTATACGAAGATTCCTGTAGCTGTGGTGCCGACAATAGCTTCTACAGATGCTCCGTGCAGCGCGTTATCTGTAATTTATACTCCGGAGGGTGTTTTTAGCGAGTATCTTATGATTCCAAAAAATCCGGATATAGTGATTATGGATACAAAGATAATAGCTTCAGCCCCTGTAAGACTTCTTCTTTCAGGAATGGGAGATGCACTGGCTACATATTTTGAAGCAAGAGCATGTCAAAAAGCAGAGGCAGTATCTATGGCAGGAGGAACTTCTACAAAGGCGGCACTTGCTTTGGCGGAATTATGTTATAAAACACTCCTTGAAGACGGGTACAGTGCAAAAATAGCAGCTGAAAATAAGGTAGTGACAAAGGCACTGGAGAATATAATAGAAGCAAATACATATTTAAGCGGAATAGGATTCGAAAGCAGCGGTCTTGCCGCGGCTCATGCCATACATAACGGACTTACTGTAATAGAAGAGCTTCATCATTTATATCATGGTGAAAAAGTAGTATTTGGAACATTAACACAACTCGTACTTGAAAATGCACCTCAGGAAGAGTTGAATACAGTTCTGGCTTTCTGCAAAAAAGTCGGACTGCCTGTATGCTTGAAGGATATGGGATTAGAAGTAATAAATTATGAAAAAATGTACGAAGCAGCCAAAGCAGCTTGTGCAGACGGGGAAACTATCCATAATATGCCGTTTAAAGTGACGCCGTCTGATGTTTATGCAGCTATGCTTACAGCTGATAAAATAGGTGAAGAGTTCGGGAGATAAATTATTTGATAATTAAATTTAAGGAGTGTATCGCGGCAAGAGTATGCACTTCTTAATTTATTTTTTAGTCTGATAAATAGAGACCAACAGTAATTCAAGTTGAAATAAAGGGCTAAAATTGCTATAATTATAAGAAATTCATAATAGAGATGGTGGATATAATTTGGCTAAGTATAGTGGGATAAATATGAATATGGCACGTATTCAGAATATAGAGACTATATTAAATTTAATAAGGGAAAGCGGGTCTATCTCCAAAAAGGAAATAGCTTCAAAACTAAATTTGACACGGGCAGCTGTTACTATTATATGTAATGATCTGATAGATATGAGATATCTGGAGCCTGTAGGCGAAAAAAAATCGAATAAAGCAGGAAGAAATGAAATTCTGCTTGATTTGAATTACGATTTTAAGCATATTTTTGGAATTAAGCTGGAAAGAGAAGAGATAAGTATAACTTTAAGTAATTTGAAACCAGATCTGATTGTTTTGGAAAATTATAGTATGAAAAAATTTGAAAATGAAATAATTCTTATTGAATTTCTTATAGAGAGACTAATTGCTATATTAAAAGAAAATAATATGACTGTAAAAGACATAGTAGGTTTAGGGCTTTCAGTAGTGGGGAAAGTAGATTTTGATCATTCCAGAAGTCTTGATACATACGGAGTTTTTGCAGATAAGGAGATAAACTGGAAAGAGCTCATAGAAAACCGGATAGATATAAACGTAGTGGTGGATAATAATGTTAATTGTCTTTCACTAGCAGAAATATATATAAGAAACAAGAGAAATAACTTTTTATTCCTGAAATACGGACCGAAACTAGGTGGGTCAATTATTTTTGATAGAGAGTCTTTTTCACAAAAAAGCAATGATATGGCAGAAATAGGGCATTTTCTGATAAAGCACGGGGGACAGTATATTTATATTGAAGATCTGATATCCTACGAAAGAATAGTAAATGCCATAATAGAGAATACATCAGGTTTTCAGGTTTTTCATAAAAAGTATAAAGATACTCCGAAAGGTAAAATACTGAAAAACTTTCTTGCAGTATGTACAGATAAAACTACTAATGAATTTAAATATTTAAAATATATTGTAGAAATGCTGGCTCTGGTAATATATAATTCATCCAATCTGGTGAATTTTGACAAAATAATTTTATACGGAGAAATATTTGAAAAAGGACTAATAATTGATATAATAAATGATTTTTTGAGGCAGCATGATAAATACGATATAGTAGTGGAAAAGAGTATACTGCCTGTTGATTTTTCACTGGGGCCTAATTATTTGATATTAAATGAGATGATATTTAAAAAATATTAGACCTGAAAAATAATATTTTAAGATATAGATAAATAATACAATAAAAATAAATTTCGAGAAAAAGCTGTTTTGCAGACAGTTTTTTTCTTTAGAAGCGAATTTGAAAACAGCGGCAGATGAGCAGGGCGGATATTGAAAAATTTATAAAAAAACTGTATCAGCCGAAATGAAATATATTTGAAACTTCCAGTGATACAGTTTTTATTTATTTTTATGTTTTTATTTGATTTCTTTAGTATGCCAGTCAAGGTTAGGCCACTTTTCATTATGACATATGATTCTGAAAGAAGATTCAAGAAACTTTTGTATTTCTTCAGACGGGTTCCCCATTTCAAAAACAGGTTTCAGCGGAAGAAAAAATTCAGACTTTTCTTTTGAAAAATATCCGCTTCCTTCTGGTTTTGCATTTTCATATTCAGAAGTCTTTACAGGGTAAATCAGTATGTAGAGATACGGGAAGCCGTCAATGGTATCATCAAAGGCATATCCGAATTCTATCATTTGTTCATCGAATCCTATTCTTGCTATAATGTCCGAAGAATCATAGGGGGCAGGAATACCAGAGAATATAGTGGTACCAAGGTCAAAAGTTCCCCAGTAAAATCTCGGCATCACTTTTTTTGAGCGAAATGGTGAGATAAAAATATTTAGTTCATGATAGGCATACAAAATCATTTCAAATGCATTTTTTGCAGATTCATGATCGTATATTATCTCATTTATGTTATCTTCAAAACGTGTCTTCATGTTCATTTCCTGAGGGATAGTGTTAATGGTAATGTCCAGACCGAGAAAATTCAGCAGTTCCAAAAATTCTCCATATATGCCGGAAACAGAAGTCCTGTCTTTTAATACAAAGAATTTCGAATTTCCGCGGTTATCAAAGATACTTACCTCAGATTTATAAAAATCCAGAAGGATTTCAAAATTAATACCATTCTTATAAAGAAGCCCCGTTCTAAAGCCTGACGGATATACCTCCAAAGGAACATTCGCCCACTCGGGCTGTACAGGAGTGGCTGCCAGTTTTACTTTTCCCATCATCTGGGCAAGGTGATGAAGTGTATCATAAGTGTCTTTCCAGACAGATCTGTTGATAATTTTCATATGACCTCCTATAGATTACTTTATTTGTACCTTTATTATATTAAAAAAATATAAAATAAATAACTTATTTTATTATTAAAAATAAATAATATGTGAGTAAAATATGAAGTAAGTATTATATGACCAGATAAAAATAAGCAGATACTTAAATAAATTAATGATTTTGTTTATACAAATATATTTTTTGATTAACATATGCTTATTGAAATAATTAATCAAAATTTAGGTTAATGAATGGTATAAAATAAAAAATATTTATTATATAAAAAGTGATTTTTGATTTATAAAAAAGTTAAAAGATAAACTTGACAAAATTTGTACGGTAAACTATAATTAATACAAAACTTTAAAGAAAGAGGGGTTGGAAATGGGAGAACTTCGGGAATATATAGGAAGTATTTTTAAAGAAATCACAGGAAACGGACCCTATTATATAAATTTACTTTTACAGCATCTGAAAATATCGGTATTTTCTATAGTTATAGCAGTAATTCTGGGAATAGCAATCGGAGTATATATTTTTTACAACCAAAAAATCCGAAGTCTGGTATTGGGAATAACAAACGGGATTTACACAATACCGTCAATTGCAGTATTGGGGCTGCTTATTCCGCTTGTGGGGATAGGTTTCTGGAACGCTTCTGTTACACTTATAATATATGGTCTGCTGCCAGTTATAAGAAATACGTATACTGGTCTGGAAAATACAGATAAAAAGATAATAGAAGTATCCGAAGGGATGGGAGCCACTGAATTCCAAACCTTCAAAAATATACGCCTTCCACTTGCACTGCCTATTATTATTTCCGGTGTGAGAACAGTAGTTATTATGACTATTTCACTTGCAGGGATAGCTTCATTTATCGGAGCCGGCGGTCTGGGACAGGCGATATACAGAGGGATCAACACTAATAATTCAGTTTTGATAGTAATAGGAAGTTTACTCATAGCAATTCTGGCAATTATTTTGGACTATCTTTTGAATATAATGGAGAAAAAGGCATTCAGGAAAGTAAACGGTTATCATGAACCAAAGGCAAAGCAGGTAAAAAAGACAGCTCTGATACTGGGGGCGACACTGGCTGCAATACTGGTCTTTACAGTATTTGCGAAAAATTTTGTGTCGAAACCGGGAGCCGGTAAGGGAAAAACAATAACAATAGCCACAAAACCAAGTGCAGAACAGCTTATACTGGGTGAAATGGCGAGTATACTCATAGAAGAAAATACAAAAATACATGTAGAGAAGAAATTCAGCATAGGCGGAGGAACATCAAATATACATCCTGCAATGGTAAAGGGAGATGTGGACATGTATCCTGAATATACAGGTACTTCATGGCTGTTTGTACTCAAACATGAAAAGGCCCTCCCGAAAGATGAAATGTATGCACAGCTGAAAAAAGAATATGAAGAAAAATTCAGCTTTGAATGGCTCGGACTTCTGGGCTTCAATAATACATTCACTCTTTCAATGAAAAGAACAGAAGCAGAAAAAAATAATATAAAAACTTTTTCTGATTTGGCAAAAGTCAGTAAACAGTATAGATTCGGGGCAGAATTTGATTTCTTTGAAAGAGAAGACGGATATCCCGGTCTGAAAAAGGAATACGGCTTTGATTTTAAGAAACTTGTTGAATTAGATATAAATCTGAAATATAAGGCTATGGAAGGAAAAGAAGTAGATGTGATAAATTCTTTTTCCACAGACAGTTTGATAAAAAAATACGATCTTATTACATTACAGGATGATAAAAATTATTTTCCTTCATATAACGCTGGATTTGTAATAAGAAAAGAAACACTTGATAAATATCCGGAAATAAAACCGCTGATAGAAAAATTAAACGGGCTGATAGATGACGAGACTATGACAAATCTGAATTATCAGGTAGAGGTAGAGAATAAAAATCCTCAGGACGTGGCGAGAAAATTTTTGGAAGAAAAGGGGCTGATAAAATGACAGTAATAGAATTTGAGAATGTCAGCAAGTCATATGAAAAAGACAAGCCTGTAATAAAGAATCTTAATCTTAAAGTAAAAGACGGAGAGTTTATAACTATTCTCGGGACAAGCGGAAATGGTAAGACAACTCTTTTGAAAATGATAAACTGTCTTGAGGGGAAAACATCAGGGACTTTGAAGGTTTTGGATAAAGAAGTGGAAACATGGGACAAATCAGAGCTGCGAAGAAGAATAGGTTATGTGGTGCAGAGTATAGGACTTTTTCCCCATCTGAATACAGAAGAGAATATTAGTTATGTACTTACACTTCAAAATAAATCATCTGAGGAGAAAAGAAAAAAAGCAGAAGAGCTTCTTGAGCTCCTGAATCTGCCTCATGATTATCTGGAAAAATATCCTCGTGAGTTAAGCGGGGGTGAACAGCAAAGAGTGGGAATTGCAAGAGCTCTTGCGTCCAGTCCGGAAATAATGCTTATGGATGAACCATTCGGAGCATTGGATGAGATAAACAGAAGAAAATTACAGGAGCAGGTAAAAAAACTGCAAAAAGAATTAGGACTTACGATTATGCTGGTTACGCATGATATTGAAGAGGCTTTTGCGCTGGGAAGCAGAATTATTGTTATGCATAACGGGAAGATAGAGCAGATAGGGACAAAGGAAGAGTATTATCAGAATGAAAATACAGAATTTGTAAAGGAGTTTCTGAGTGAAAAACTAAAATCCGTATATATCAAAGATAATAATATAAGCCTGAATGAACTGAAAAATATAAGATAAAATAAATTATATAAAATGAGTGCAGAATTTGATAAGACACTCATTTTATTTTGTAAAAATAAGGGGATTCTTTTGGATTAGTCTGGAAAAATGAAGAATATATGTTATAATTATAAAAAATAATAAAAAAACGGAGGTAAGATGAGATGCCTTTAATAACAATTGAAAGCGGGAAATTATCTGATGAACAAAAGTCTGAATTAATCAGCAGAGTTACTGAAACAGCAGCAGAAATAATGAATGTTCCCAAGGAATTCTTCTTTATCAGTATCAAAGAGCTTCCTGACGAAAATATAGGTATAGGCGGGAAAACAATAAAAAAAATAAAAAGTGAATATAAATAAAATACTTAATGAGTTTGGCAATGATTATTCGCAGATATATTCAGTGGATTACCGGCAAATGCAACAGCACTTTTACTGGCTGAAAACTATTGGAAATGAAGGTATTGTTGTGGAGTAGAAATATTTTGTGCAGAATAACAGATAAAATTATTTATAAAAACAGCAGGAAATATAGTGAAGTATTTCCTGCTTTATAGAATATTTATTCAAATAAAAGACAAAGTTTAAATTAACGGAGAACTAAGAAGTAAATATTATAATTATCACATACCAATAAAAATAATAATTTTTCTTCATAAAACTCCTTTTAAAAGACCTGGAAACGGGTCTTTTTTACTTTACATAATATAATTAGTAAAATGGTTCTGTGTAGGAATGATTTTAACTATATTCCGTAGTGTATTATACTTTTGTTTTCTTTGATTGCTTTGGAAATAAGAAGCATAAGATTACATACCCCTGATGATTTTTTGGTAAGTTTTCTTTTTAGAAAAATATTTTGAAAATATGACAGCGAGGTAACAGGAATGATTGTAATACCAGTATAATTAAGTCCGAAATGTTTTGTTTTTGAATTTTCGGAACCTGTAATCATAAGGTGAAAATCTTTCAAAAGTTTTAATATAATTTCATCTTCGACATTTATTATAAGATCATTTGGGGACTTATCATACCAGTATTTTTGCATAATGAGTTCACATTCTTTTTCAGTTCTGTCTAATAGCATAAAGCTATGCATTAACATAAAATTACTCCTTTTTATTTAAGTATCATAGATAAAATTATAGTTTTCATTTACATGGTCTGATATTACCCATACATTTTCTCATGACAAAACTTAGCCCAATCCTCATCTTTACTATCGAAATATTCTGTTGCGATATCAATATTTCTTTTATCCAAAATATTGGTAAGAAGATTTCTCCCGTGATCAAACTCTATATAAACATTTGCCCATTCTCCGACCTTAGTTCTGTCACCCCACCAGTAAGGGTAAATAACTAAAAAATTATTAACTGTATCAGGCTTAGTAAACTCATTTATTCCTCTTAAAATAGAAACTACACGCAGCATTGGATCAAAATTGCCGTAAAAAAATAAATTGCTCAGAACTAATATTTCATTTTCTTCATCATATTCATAATGCATCCATTCGAGATTATCTCTGACTCTGCCATTTAGGCACAGTGTCCAGTTATCCACAAAATCATCGGGATCTCCGTACATTTTCTTTTCTTCTTTCAGCCACGATCTCCAGTCGCTAAAATCATGGAAATTCTTAACAGGACTTTCAAGAAAATCATTCCAGCTGTTTTTTGTAATATTAACTCTTAATAATAATGATGGTTCTTCCATATTTTTCCTTTCTGAATGTAAATATTAAAATTATTTTATTATGATAACATAAATTTCAAATTTAGTAAAAAAATCAGACGATTATATTAAACATTTTTTTATTGCTAATGAAATTCTGAAAATTATCAGAAAAAACTCTGAGTGCTTTTGCTATATATGTATCAGAATTACCACATATATGAGGTGTAATAATAAGATTTTCCAGTTTCCAGAGAGGAGAATCTTCCGGAAGCGGTTCTGATTCAAAAACATCACACACAGCTCCGGCAATAATATTATCTTTTAATACTTCATAAAGAGTTTCGTTACTTATAATGTTTCCTCTGCCCATATTTATAAAATAGGCATTTTTTTTCATTAATCTCATTTTTTCAGAAGTAAGGAGATACTTTGTCTCTGCTGTGCTGGGAAGAAGGTTAATCAGAAAATCGCTGTTTTTTATAACAGAATCCACTTCCTTAAGAGTATAAACTTTTTCTATAAAGTTATCTCTGTTTATCCCGGAAGTATTTATACCAATAACTTTCATTCCCATAAAAGCAGCTTTTTCAGCAGTTTCTTTTCCAATAGACCCTAACCCGAGAATACCTACAGTTTTTCCTGATATCTGGCTTTGCGTTATTTCAGGATTCCATATATTAGCATGTTGGTTTCTTATAAAAAAATTCATATTTCTTACAAGCATAACCATAGACATTATGGCATATTCCGACATTTGAGTTTTATGTATTCCTGTGGAATTAGTAAAAAGTATATTATTTTTTTTGAATAATTCTAGGTCATAATTATCAACCCCGGCACTCAAAGCATTTACCCATTTCAGTTTTTTTGCCGTATCTGCCATTTCCTGAGTAAATACTCCGGTAAGAAAAATATCTGTATCAGGAAGTTCCTGAAATAAGGTGTTCCGGGAATTCACCACAACGAATTTCTGACCTTTGAATTCATTATCTATTATATTTTGTGCTTCTTCGGTTATTGGAAATTTTTTACTATGAAACAATAATATTTTCATGCGTTTACCTCCAAAATGTTTTATACTTTATTTATACTATTATTTTTAATTGAAATCAAATTATTTAAGCAACAAATATAATTGTATATAAAAATAAAAAACAACGAACAATATTGTGCGAACAAATGAAGTGCTAAGATAAAAAAAAGTTCAGGCTAAGTGATATGAGATATACTTAATACATAACAAAGAAATAATAATTTTTTCTTCATAAAACTCCTTTAAAAGACTTGGAAACAGGTCTTTTTGTTATTATAGGCATAAAATTATTTTATCATTTATATATATTTTTTTGTAGAAAGTAAAGATAAATTATATTTATTTAGGGATTTAAATTAGAAATTTTATGGTATAATTTTATAAATGAATTTGAGAGGTGAAAAATGAAGAGTCTTAAGAAGAAAGCAGAAGATTTTTGGAAACTTTTTTCTGAAAAAGAAAATGAAATAAGAACTTTAATGGATGAAAATAAAATAATGGAAAGATTTTCGGATATAGACAGCATGTTTGAAATAGATATGCCGTTTATGATGGGAAAGTCATCTGAGGGAAAATATGAACTTATCTTTAATCCTGCAGGGCTAAAGAGCAGATATTTTATAGCTGATTATTTTAAAAGAAAAATGCCTGTAGAATTAAAGAAAAAATGGGTTTTTTATGATATGAAACCAGTAATGGGAATAAAAAATATGCGTCTTTTAATAAATGACGAAAATTTTTATGAGGAAGATTTCAGCATTCTGATAAATAATGTAGATGCAGAAAGAAAGAGAGCAGATATCACAGCTTTATGCCCAAAGTTTTTTAATCAGAAAAAAGTTTTTGAGGAAAACGAAATGTATAATGTCATTTACAATATTATGGATGCACTTTTGGGCGAAGGAATAGTAGAATCTTACCTTGGGATAATAAAAATAGAAGATATGAAGACAAAACCGCAGGAAGCCCTTACATTGCGTGAATTCAGCACAAAAATGAATGAAATAATGGAAGAGAATTCATGGGCCAAAAATCCAAAAATACTAGACAGATATAATACATACAGATGTGATATAGAAAACATAGAAGATCTGAGAGCTGTAAGAAATGACATAGTCGTAGGTTTCAGTTCAAATATGGAAGTTGTGGAAGAATATACAGGCGAAAGCAATGAATATGAGTATATGAGCGGGCAGGGATGTATTTACGGTATGCTTTTTTATAATAACAGCGAGGTACCAAATGAGGAAAAAATTCCTCTGCGGGATAAATTTGAAAATATACTTGCAGAGACTCCGGAATATGGTGATGTATTTGAAATATTCGGGGCAGCTACAGGTCTTTATAAATCATATATTGATATAATTATTTATGATTATGAGCTGTTTGGAATAATGCTCGAGCGGCTCGAAACAGGGAGAGAATTTCCGGGACTTTCTTATAAGGATTTCAGAGTCAGTTCTGAAATAAGAAAAATAATAAATACAAGTGAAATGATATCATAATTATACTTACAAAAAAGTGGGTTATTGCTCTTTTTATACTAATATAATAAAATACAAATATCAAGACAGCAGGCAGGTGAAATATGAAAGTCAGGGAAGAATTTACATGCCCTATAGAATTGGCAACAGATCTAATATCTGCCAAATGGAAAACAATAATTCTGTGGGAATTAAGCAGCGGAACAAAAAGGCTGAAAGATTTGAGGAAAATAAAAAATATAAATGAAAAAATGCTGATACAGCATTTGAATGAGCTTATCGAAGCCGGTATTATCTCTAAGGAAGACTATAATACCTATCCTTTGAGGACTGATTATAATCTTACTGAACTGGGAGAAAAACTGCTTCCTACCCTGAAAGCCCTGCAGGAATTTGGGAAAGAGTATATAAAACACGGAGGTATTGATGTGGAAGAAGAATTAAAGCTGAAAGCTCTGGAATTGGTAAAAAAGAGCAGTGTATCATTTATAGGCTCGGTAAGCAGCGAAGGATTCCCCGACATAAAAGCAATGCTTGCACCGCGTGAAGTAAACGGTTTAAAGGAAATATTTCTTTCAACAAACACTTCTTCGATGAGAGTAGAGCAGTTTAGGGAAAATTCAAAAGCCAGCCTTTACTTTTATAATGAAAAATTATTTATAGGGGTTCTTCTTGAGGGTAATATGGAAGTAATGACGGATAGCGATACTAAAAAGCGTATATGGCGGGACGGAGATACTCTTTATTACACAAAAGGCGTGAATGATGAAGATTATTGTGTCTTGCGTTTTACTGCAAAATCCGGGCGGTTTTATGAAAATTTTTCATCTGTTAGTTTTGAAATTTGAGGATACAAGGAGAAGATTATGAAAGAAGCACTTATAATAATTGATGTACAGAATGATTATTTTCAAGCCGGAAAGATGGAACTGAGAAATCCGTCAGAAGCATTGGGAAATATAAAAAAGTTACTTGCAGAATTTCGGAATGAAAAGAAGGAAATAATCTTTATAAAGCATATTTCAGTCAGGGAAGAAGCAGGATTTTTTTTGAAAGATACCGTTGGAGCAGAGATACACAATGAGATATTTCCGTCTGATTCAGAAAAAATAGTTATAAAAAATTATCCGAATAGTTTTTTTAATACTGAACTGGATCAGTATTTAAAGGAAAAAGGCGTGGAAAGTCTTATTATCACAGGAATGATGACTCATATGTGCGTGGATTCCACGACTAGAGCTGCTAAAGACCTTGGTTATAAATGTACAGTAATAAAAGATACCTGTGCCACAAGGGATTTTATCTTTGAAGAAAAGCTTGTTGCTGCAGAAGAAATTCAAAAGTCATTTATGACTGCTCTGGGATATTATTATGCTGATATTTTAAGCTGTGAAGAGTATTTGGAAAAAAGAGTATAAAACAGACGAAAATTAGTTTTACAGTCAAACTAAAATATCCTCTAAGCATTATAAATTAAGACATTCAAACGAATATTTTTCATTGACATAATATACAAAAAATGATACTTTAATGTTGTGATATAAATAAATTCAAATATATTTAGGAGGAAACAGTATGGCTTATTCAATAGACAAAGATACTTGTATAGCTTGCGGAGCATGTGAAGGAGTATGTCCAGTAGAAGCAATAGCAGAAGCAGACGGAAAATATGCAATTGACGGAGGAACTTGTATTGATTGCGGTGCATGCGAAGGAGTATGTCCGGTAGAAGCAATATCAGGTGAGTAATAAATAAATAAAGATTTCAGAATCAGCTGGAATCTTTTTTTTGTTCAAAATAATTTTATTAGTTTATACAAGAAAAAAACATTGCATTGTCATTACATTGTATTGACAAAGAAATGATATTGTAGTATGATATGTATTGTGAAAGGAGTGATTAATGATGAGTACAGGTAAAGCAGCTAATAAAGGTAAAAAAAATGAAAATAAAACAACATCAAAAGATGGAACTTTACAAATACGTATAGATAAAAATTTAAAAAATAGAACACAAAAAACTTTAAATTCAATGGGTTTAGATTTTACAACAGCAATAGTACTTTTTTTTAATAAAGTAAATAATGAACAGGCTATACCATTTACTATAACTGCTGATGGATTTCACAGCAGCCTGAATAAAGAATTTTTATTAAAATCAATTGATCAGGCTAAAGCTGGTAGAGTAGTTGAAAAAACATTAGAAGAACTCGAGGCTTTAGAAGATGAGTAAACTATTTTTTACAGAAGATGCTTGGGATGAATACATTAATTGGCAAACTCAAGATAAAAAAACTTTAAAGCGTATAAATTTGCTTTTGAAAGATATTAAAAGAGACCCAAAAAATGGGATTGGCAAACCTGAAAAGCTGAAAGAAGACTTAACAGATTATTGGAGTAGAAGAATAGATGAAAAAAATAGACTTGTTTATCGATTTGATGATGAAGTAATTGAAATTATTCAATGTAAAACTCATTATGGTGATAAGTAATAGATGAAAATTATATAATGCTATATTAAAATATATTTTTAATATAGCTATTTTTTTATTTTATATAATTTTTAGAAAGTTATAACATGGACTTAGTGGTAAATTGGAAAAAATAAAATAAACACATCTGAATAATATTTAATAAAAACAACATCTAAACATTCTTTTCATACTATAATACATAATATGAAATGATTTTCTTAATAGTAAATTTATGTTATAATAAACAAAAAAAGGAGGAAAAGAATGAAAAAATTATTATTATCTTGTATATTTTTAGCTGGAATCTGCGCATTTTCGGATTCTCCGGAACTACAGCAGGGGATATCTTATGATAAAGCTAATGATTTGAAAAATGCAGAAAAGTATTATAAGATGGCATATGATAAAGGAGATACAGAAGCGGCTTTTTATTTGGCAAGTCTTTATTATGAACAGAAAAAAGGTGATTTAACAGAAAAGTATCTTAAAATAGCAAGTGACAGTGGAGACGGAAAAGCTTCATATGCTTTGGGAACTCTTTATGACGAGCAGAAAAAATATGATCTTACGGAGAAATATTATTTACTGGCAAGTCAGCGTGGTTTTGAGGAGGCCGATTACGGTCTGGCTACTCTTTATCTCGATAAGAAGGAAAACCTGAAAGCTGCGAAAGAGTACTCGGAAAAAGTAGCTAAAAGAGGGGATATAAGAGGAACGAACTTTCTGGGAATCGTATACAGCAAGCAGGGAGACAGCAGAAATGCGGAAAAATATTGGAAAAAAGCAGCTGACGCTGGAGATGAAGGCGGAATGTACAATCTTGCAGATTATTATTATAAGATCAATAATACAAAATTAGGTGATAAATATATGGAAATGCTTGAGAAAAAATTGGGGATTGCAAAATAATAAATATTTGAAAAATAAAATATACAGGAGCAGATAAGTAAAAAAAACTGCTCTTTTTTATATTCCGTTTTTGACTGAAGTTTGTTGACTAAAAGAAACTTATTCTGTATTGACAAAGGTTTTTATATAGGTTAACATTAAGTATAAAATTATATTTCTAAAATCCAGCCCCCGATTAAAAAATATGATGTTGAATAAATCAAGAACAGAGGATAGTAAAAAATTTAAGGGGTTTATATGCAAAGACTGAATAAAAAATTTCAAAATAATCTTGAAACAGCAAATTGGGCAGAGTCAAAGGGATACTATGATGTAGCAGTAAGCAGACGTTATTATGCAATACTGCAGAAAATGTTATATATAATAAGACGGAATGGATATAATGAGTCTTTTGAAGGTGAAAACAGCCATAAAAAAATAAAAAATTATTTTTCACAGAACATAAAATTAAATAAAAACCAAAAATGGTACATAGGACATATTTGGAATATAAAAAAAGCAAGAAATAAATCAGATTACAGTGAGAATGAGATCACCAGAGAGGATTTTGAAATAGAAATAAAAGAAATTTCTGATAAGATTCTTAATATTTTAGAGGGAGCGGGTGTTTAAAATGAAAAAAATAGTTACAAAGTTTTTGGAAATCATAAAAAAAGAGTTTCCGGAACTGCTTATTGAGGGAAGGGTTTCCGGAGAAGAAACAGAATTATTTTACTACGGAGAAAGAGGTCTGTTAAAAGATGAAAATTTTCAACACAAAATGGGAGATTATATTGAAGATATTTTTGAGAAAAATAGTTTTTATAATTTTTATTTTAGAAGTGTTAGTAAGCGAAAGTTTTATTCTTTACTTTCAGAAATCAAAGAAAAAAAATTAAAAAAGAATTCGTCTCAGACATTTGAAAAAGAAAAAATCACAGCAGTTCTGTCGAGCCTGTGATAAAAAGTCTGTAAATAAAAAAATCTTTTTATGATAAACTAAAAACAGGAGGACTTTATTATGAAAA